>CALMIB010000110.1 GCA_937863945.1 uncultured Longilinea sp. | reverse complement strand
CCAATCGGTGCCCATATTTACCCATCGCGCGGGCAGAGAATTGCCCGCGCGATGGTTTTGCCTGCCACCTCGCATTAATGCCATTTGACAACCGGCAGTTAATCATGTACACTGTTCTAAAGAAAGCTATACGCAAAAATTAGCAAGGAACCAGCGATGTCTGAACCTTCACCCGCTGCACACATCACCGCGAACACTCCACTCCTCCCCGCCATTCGCGCCTGGGAAATGTACCTGCTCGACCAGAACCGGTCGCCCTACACGGTCAAAGCTTTCGTGGGCGATTTGCAACTGCTGGCGGCGCACATGCCCCCCGACCGCCCGGTCGGCGCAATCACCACCAAAGATCTCAACCAATTTTTGCAGTGGCTCCAAAATGGCCGCGGCATCCCGTGCAGCCCCAAGAGCCTGGCGCGGCGAATCACATCGATCAAGGCTTTCTTTCGCTGGTTGGCGCAAAGCGGACGGATTTCGCCCGACCCGGCCGAGAAGGTTCTGCAGCAATCGGTGATGAGCCCGCTGCCCATTATCCTGACCCCTGAGGAAGAGCAGCGCGTCATCGAAGTGGCGCACAAATACCGCGTTGCCAAAAAACCGGACGCCCGCCCGTACACGCTGCTGATGCTCCTGTTGACCACGGGCATCAAAAAAGGCGAGTGCCTGGCCCTCAATGTCAACCACATTGACCTGGAAAGCCCCAACGGCCCGATTCTTTTCATCCGTTATGCCACCCCGCGGTCGCGCTATAAAGAACGCAAAATCGACCTGACGCCCGAATGGGTGGAGAGTTACCGCGAATACCTGGCGCAATACACTCCGCGCGATACCATCTTTCCTTGGTCGCCGCGCCGCCTGGAATACTTGCTGGAAGACCTCGGCGAAGAGGCCGGCCTGGAAAAGCATTTATCCTTCGATATGTGTCGCTGGACGAGCGTGTTGAACGATTGGCGCGCCGGCATCGAACATGACCAGATTCGCCAGAAAATGGGCATATCAAAAATCCAGTGGCGCGAAATTAACTTTAAATTGCGCCGGCTTTCCGGCGAAGTGGTTTCATAAATCATCCCGGCGTCCGCATGGACGCCGGTTAATTTTCTCTCCGCACAACCAGGTGGATACTGCGGGCCGTGGTCGGTTGGATTCGCACCCGATGTCCGGGCGCGAATCCGGGCACCCAGACAATCTCATCCCCGCAAACCACCAGCGGCCATAGTTTGCGCGCATGAGCCGGGATCTTGTGATTGATCCAGAAATCCGAGAGCTTCTGGCTGCCCTCAGGCATCCCCAGTGGTTGAACGCGGTCTCCGCGGCGCGGATGGCGAAGGTAAAGCGGCCCCGTCAACGCGCCGGCATCCAGCCAGGTTTCAAACTGAAAACCGTTGCGTGCCTGCCTCCACACCTTTTCCGCGGGCGGATTGCATTCCTCGGCCGACAAAATCCAACCCTCGCCCAGGGCACCCGGTTCATGGAGCGAGACCGTTAATGGGCCCGCGGCGAGCATGCAAGGAAAGCGGCCTGCCTCCTGTGGAATCGCCGGATCCTCCAGCAGCAGCCCGTGCGCATTTTTGCGCAGGATGAGACGGTTGCCGAGTTCGATTTTCCGACCGGTAGCGCCACGCTGCAGAAACTCGACCGCGCGCAGCGTCTGCTTAAGCGATAACCCATCCCCCGACGGGCGCAATTTCACCGCCGCGCGGCGAAGCACGCGCCGTTGCAGCGCATCGGGCTGGCCACGCAGCGCATCCAGAGCGAACCGGATCGCGCCGGGGACCTGTTCTACCACGCAGCTCCGCCAGGCTGCATCCTCCACTGCGTCCATCAATTGCAGGTCATCCGCGGCCAATTGCGAGAAATTCCAAATCCGCTGACGCGCGCCGGTCGCCATGCCTTCCAGCGCTGGGACCAAATCCAGGCGGATGCGGTTGCGAAGATACGCGCGCTCCAGGTTGCTGCTGTCGAGGAGTGGCTGAAGACCGGTCTCAGCACAGTAGCCCATGATTTCGTCGCGCCACACTCCCAGCAATGGCCTGACCAATGGAATTCTGTCATCCCATTGCGTCAGGGTTCGATAGCCCATCCCGCGCAAGCCTGCCAGTCCGCTGCCGCGCAGCAGGTGCATCAGCACGGTTTCCACCTGGTCGTCCGCGTTGTGACCTACTGCCACCGCATCCGCGCAGTATGCCCGCGCGCTTTCAAAGAGAAAGGCGTACCGCATTTCCCGCGCCGCTTCTTCGATGGTTTTGCCCTGGTCGCTGGCCAGTCTGGCCACATCCTCTGATCCGCCGATAAAGGGAATCTGCAAGCCGGCTGCAAACCGTTCAACCTGATCCTGTTCCGCTTCGGCTTCCGGACGCAACCGGTGGTTGAAATAAGCCGCGATGGTCTGAAAACCAAGCCTGAACAGCGCATCCAGCAGGCAAAGACTGTCCGGTCCGCCGGATACGCCCACCAACACCACCTGACCGGCTCTTAATCCGCAGTTCTGGGTGGCACTCTGAAGAATCCGCGTTAACATAAGCTGATTATAGTTTATGTTTTTTTCAATTTGATTTAGAATAGTAATGTCAAATCCCTATATGAATCAAACGGGTCATAACCGGGCCAAAGCATACCCCAGGGAGGATTGTTATGCCTGAGAAAATTCTGATCGTCGATGATGATCTGGAAACACTGCGCCTTGTGGGGCTGATGCTTCAGCGGCAAGGCTATCAGGTTGCTTCGGCTCACAATGGCGCCGAGGCATTGTCCATGGCTCGGAATGAACAGCCTGATCTGATCGTTTTGGACATCATGATGCCGGATATGGATGGGTATGAAGTTACCCGCCGCCTGCGCAACGAAACCGCCACTACGGTCACCCCCATTCTCATGTTTACCGCCAAGAGTCAGGTGGATGACAAGGTCAAAGGTTATGAATCCGGCGTGGATGATTACCTGACCAAACCGGTTCATCCGGCTGAACTGGTGGCGCATATCAAGGCGCTGCTCAGCCGGGTCAAGGTGCGCACCGGCCCGGCCCCATCACGCGACCGGGGCTATACCCTCGGCGTGATCGCAGCCAAAGGCGGATTGGGCGTGTCAACCCTGGCGTTAAATCTGGCCCTGTCGTTTCACGAGCGCACGAAATTATCGACGATCGCCGCGGAACTGCGTCCCAGCCAGGGCACCTGGGCCATCGACCTCAAGCTGGCCAACCCCGAGGGTTTGAACAACCTGATTCACTGCCGCGCCGCGGACATCACCACCGCCGTGGTTGAGAAAGAACTCGTCCGCACCACCTTCGGCGTGCGCCTGCTGCTGGCTTCCTCGCGTGCCCGCGATACCGATCAACTCAATTACGGCCCACAAATGGAAGCCATCCTCCAACAGCTCTCATCGATGGCCCAAATGGTGATTCTGGATATTGGCACCAGCTTTCACCCCATGCTGGACCGTATCCTGTCGCAATTAAACGAGATTATTGTCATCACCGAACCGCAGCCGTCTTCGGTTGAGCGCACACGGCTATTAATCGACGACCTGGTTGCGCGTGGCTTTGGAAAACCCAAGCTTTTGACGGTCATGGCAATCAACCGCGTACGCGCCGATGTGGTTCTATCTGCCAACCAAATCCAGGAGAAAATTGGCCAGCCAATTGCCATGATGGTTCCACCTGCGCCGGAACAGGCTTTCTACGCCGCGACGCGCTCGATCCCGCTTATCGAAATTCAAAAAGAGGGCCTGGTCAACCAGCAATTCTACCGCATGGCTGAAATGTTGGCGCAAAGAGTGCAAAATCAGGACAGATGACAGCACGGTTCACCGAACAAATTCAACGGGCGGCCCGTCTGATCGCTTCTGCCCGTCATGTCGTAGCGCTCACCGGCGCAGGCATCTCGACGCCGTCCGGCATTCCCGATTTTCGTTCGCCAGGTACAGGAGAATGGGCGCGCCTTGACCCGATGGAGGTCGTCTCGCTGACGGCTTTTTACCGTCAGCCGGAGCGGTTTTACCGCTGGCTGCGTCCATTGGTGCAAAAGATGGCGGCGGCTGAACCCAATCCAGCTCATCACGCGCTGGCCGAGCTTGAAAAGCTGGGCCGGTTGCAGGCGTTGCTCACTCAGAACATCGATGGATTGCACCAAAAGGCCGGCTCGAAGAATGTCGTGGAACTTCACGGCTCTTTGGAGCGGCTGCTCTGCCTGAACTGCCGCAACACGTTTCCATCGAAGAATTTTTACCCGCATTTTATCGCAAATAATGTCATTCCGCGCTGCCCGGCCTGCGCAGCGGTGCTGAAGCCTGAAATCGTGTTCTACGAAGAAACGCTTAAGCCCTCGACATGGGATGCGGCTGTGAAAGAAGCCGCTCGCGCCGATGTGATGATCATTGCCGGCACCTCGCTCGAAGTGTGGCCCGTTAACAGCCTGCCTTTATATGCACTGGAAAACGGTGCGCATCTGATCATCAACACGCTTTCGCGCACCCATCTGGACAACCAGGCGGATATCCTGCTAAACTATGAAATCTCTGATGCACTCCCGTCAATTGTTCGTGCTATACTGGAGGGGTAATCAGCGTGGCGACTGACAACCAGCAATTCAAGCAACTCCTCGATATCTCCCGCGACCTGGCATCCACACTGGATCTGGATATTTTGCTGCGGAAGATTATGCGAGTGGCGGTCAACCTGAGCAACGCTGAAAGCGCGCTTGTTTTCTTGTTTGACGAAACCAAAGGGGGTATCGTTCTACAATTTTCATCCAATATACAAAATTCACGCACGATCCTGGGCAGCGATATTTCATCCGATAGCGTCGCCGGGCAGGTGGCTGCTCAGGGCAAACCCATGATCGTAACGGAAATCAATCAAGATCAGCGGCCGATTGTTACTGCCGATCCGCTGTTACCTCCCACAATCAGATCGCTGATTGCTGTACCACTGGTGGCGAAAGATAAAGTTCAGGGGGTTTTACAAGTGGTCAACAAAAAGCAAGGATTATTTAACGATTCAGACGTGGACGTTCTCACGGTGCTGGCTGCCCAGGCGGCTATCGCCGTTGAGAATTCACGCCTTTACCAGCAAGCCGACCTCATCAACGAATTGGTCCACGAGCTGCGCACGCCGCTTGCATCCATCCTTACCATCACCTACCTGCTCAAACGCAGCGATCTCACCGAAGAACAGCGGCTGCAATTTACCGAATCGATTGCGGACGAAGTCACCCGGCTAAACAACCTGGCGAGTTCTTACCTGGAATATTCGCGCCTGGAGACGGGCCGGTTGACCTTCACCGCCAGCCTGATTGATCTTGCCGCAGTCCTGCAGGAATGTTCCCGGATCCTTCAGCCAAAAGCCCGCGAAGCCGGCATTCAATTGACTTTGTCGCTTCCGGACCGCCCGCTGACCTTTGAGGGCGACGAAAATAAGATCAAGCAAGTTGTCATCAATTTGCTCAACAACGCCATTAAATATAATTCCCCGGGCGGCCACGTGAACATTGATGCCTGGGGAGACAGCCAGAAAGTTGGCTTTTCCGTTCAGGATGACGGTATTGGCATCCCGGAAGAAGATTTGCCGCACGTTTTTGAGAAGTTTTATCGGGCTGCGCAGATCCAGGAAGCTTATCCGGGCACGGGGCTAGGATTATCCATATGCAGCCGGATTGTAGAAATCCACGGCGGAACCATCCGGGTGCAAAGCCAGGTCAAAGCCGGTTCCACCTTCACAATCGAATTGCCTGTCTGTGCACGGGATTACATTTAAGTAAGCCGGCTCTTTGCGAATTCGCCGTTCAATTTGCGGAAGTCAACCTGAACCGCTCTTGTCCTCTTTTCCGGGGCGTGAGAGGGAAGGCAGCGCAGCCGCAGGGGATAAGCGCAGGATATATTGGGCGTTCCTACTTAGCGAGAGAAAAGCTAGGCCGGAAGCTGCTGGAAAATTGATACAGGTCCGGCAGCCATGCCCACAAGCCCCGTTCCAACGTGTGCGCCCAGGGCCGGCGTTATGGCAATCGTCGGCAACCACTCCACATCAAAGCGTTGATTGATCCGTTCCCGCAACCATTCTGTGCCTTCTAAATTGTTGGCGTGCAGCGGTTGAATGCGCAGCCGGGTGCTTTCACCAAACCGCTTTGCCAGGAAATCTGCCTGATAGAAAATGGCACGCTTGAGCGTAATTTCCTGGCCCAGTTGGTTGTATGTACCGGTTGCCAGGTCCACGCCGATGATTGGCTTGATATTCAACAGTGAAGCCAGCAGGCCTTTGATATGACTGATCCTGCCGCCATGGATCAAGTATTTCAGCGTCGCCACGGTAAACAGGCCTTCCGTCTGCGCCCGGAGTTCGGTCAGATAGCTCAAGATTTTTTCCAGCTTCCACCCGCCCCGGACGGCCCTGGCGGCAGCTTCCACTTGCCAGCCCTGCGGGCAGGAAAGCGTGCGCGTGTCAACCAGGGTCACGTGCGCTTCAGGCACCATCGCCGCCGCAGTTCGGGCTGAATTCAGCGTGCCGCTTAACCCGGAAGAGATGTGGATGGACAGGATCTCAGGATCGCTTTGCGCCAGCATCCGGTACAGCTCCACAAATTCTCCAACCGACGGCTGCGAAGTGATGGGCATCTGGTCGGAGCTTTCCAGCAAACTGTAAAATTCATCCGGCGTAATATCCACCCCGCTATCATAGGTGCGCTCTCCCAGAGTCACTTTCAGCGGAGTAAAATGGATGCCAAATTCTTGCGCCACTTCAGGCGACAGGTCCGCTCCCCGATCAGTCACGATTTGCATAATCTTTCCTCTTCCAAAAAATTACCGGCTTCCCCGCCGGCCAAACTGGCGTTCCAGCAAGTCCACGGAAAGGTGGATCATCGTCGGGCGGCCGTGTGGGCAGGTACGCGGCGATTGGCAGGTTTCCAGGTCAGCCAGCAGCTTCTTCTGTTCGTCCATCGACATGACCTGACCGGCCTTCACCGCGGCACGTTTGCACACCCGCGCAGCGACGCGACCTTCCACTTCGTCGCGCAGCGGGCTTTCATCTTCCTCGAAATCTTCCACCAGCACCCGCACCGCGGCAGCCGGATCGCTGCCCAACAGCACGGAGGGGATTGCCCGCACCCGGAATGTCGTCGGGCCAAAGGGTTCCACCTGAAAGCCCAAATGCTCCAGCGCGTCCAATTGGCCTGAAAACACGCCGGCCTGCTGCGCCGGCAGGGTGACAATGGCAGGCTCAAGCAGCGTCTGCGCGGGAATGCGCTGCCCGGCAGCCTGCTTCATTAATCTTTCAAACAATACGCGCTCATGCGCGGCATGCTGGTCGATCAAATACAACCCGTCCGGCCCTTCGGCGACCAGGTAAGAAAGCCCCACCTGGCCGATCAGCCGCAACAATGGCAGTTGCCCGGAAGGAAGATCGTCGGCGGAAGCCAGAGAAGGGTTGACCGCCGGTTGCACGCTTTCGCCGGGCAATTCCGCCGGCCGGATGGTATTTTGCAATTCAGCCGACATGTTCCACGCCGGGTCAATTGCCTGGGGTTGGGCAGCCGCGGTTTTCCATTGCGGCATGCCAACGGAGGGCACCGGCGAGTAAGCCAGCAACGCCCGGCGCGTGCCGCGCTGCACCAGGCTGAAGATGCGTTCCGGGTCGCGGAAGCGCACTTCGGCTTTGGCCGGGTGAACGTTGACGTCCACCTCTTCGGGCGGCAGGTGCAAAAAGACCACAGCCAGCGGAAACCGGCCTACCATTAAGAGCGTGTGATACGCCTGGACCAGCGCCGTGGTCAGCGGCACGGATTGAACCCAGCGGCCGTTGATGAAAAAGGTGATGTCACGGCGGTTGGAGCGGGTCAGCGCCACCGGGCTGATAAAGCCATCCATCCTGCGAGCATCCTCATCCGAACTGACCTCCAGCAACTGGCGGGCAATTTCCACGCCGTAGAGCTGCGCCAGGATTTCGCGCCGGTCGCCGTTGCCGCTGGTCTGCAAAGCCGGGCGGTTATCGTGCCAGAGTTGGAAACGCACCTGCGGATAAGCCAGCGCATAGCGCGTCACCAACCCATCGATCTGGCTGCGCTCGGTGGAATCCTGTTTCAAGAACTTCAATCGCGCGGGCACGTTATAAAACAGATCCTCGACGCGAATCAGCGTTCCTGCTGGAACGCCAGCGCCTTCCAACGGCCCGGTCTGTCCGCCTTCCACCAGGACGCGAGCGCCCAAATGCTCGCCGGCCGGGCGCGTGGTGATGGCAAAGCGAGAAACGGATGCGATGGATGCCAGCGCCTCGCCGCGAAAACCCAGCGTGGTGATGTGAAACAGGTCCTCGGCGGTGCGCAGTTTGCTGGTGGCATGCCGGGCCACCGCCAGCAATACCTCATCCCTGGCGATCCCGGCGCCGTCATCTGAAACCTCGATCAATCGCTTCCCGGCCCCCTCAATGCGAATGGCAATATTCCGGGCGCCGGCATCCAGCGAGTTTTCCACCAGCTCCTTCACCACAGACGCGGGGCGTTCAACCACCTCTCCGGCTGCAATCTGGGATACGACTTCGTCGGCAAGCAAATGAATCGGCATGAAAGCTCCTGAGCGGATTGATTATACAAAGAACAGCCATCGACGTTATGGGAGCGCAGTCCTATTATGGGTCATGCTTTACGCACCGGGTTCTTTGAAAAACCGCCCGCATTCGATTATACTGGCCTGATGGGCGAACTGACCTTATTCATCGATTTGGATGACACCCTTTACCCGGCGGATAGCGGAGTCTGGCAGGATATCCGAAACCGGATCGACCTGTATATGCGGGATGTGCTTGGCATCCCCGCGGCGGAGGTAAATGCGCTTCGACAGGATCTTTTCGCCCGATACGGCACAACCCTGCGCGGCCTGGAAGCGAGCATGCAGGTGGACACGGCCGATTACTTGCGCTTCGTCCATGACGTCCCGTTGTCGCGCTACCTCACCCCCAACCCGGAATTACGCCAGATCCTTTCCGGCTACCCGGCGCGGAAATTTATCTTCACCAATGGCGACCGCCTACATGCGCTGCGGGTGTTGGAGGTTCTCGAACTTTCGGACATCTTCGACGGCATCATTGACATCACCATGCTTTCTCCATATTGCAAACCGATGCCGGAAGCCTTCGACATGGCCCTTAAATTCGCCGGCAACCCGCAGGCGCAGCAGTGCGTGTTCATCGACGACGCTCCGCGGAATTTGATCGCCGCTCACAGTCGCCAATTTCAAACCATCCTGGTAGGCCCGGCTGATCTGGCACCCCCTTTTGCACCGGCCATCCCACGGTTGGCAGATTTGCCCCGCGTGCTCCCCGTGAACCGCGGGCAGATTGTAGAGGGTTTGCATGAATGACATTCCCTGGTATGGCTGGTTGATCTTTGCATTGCTGGGTTTGCTCCTGTTCGCAACCAACTGGTCTTTGATTTCCACACTGAGGGCCAGGAAGAAAAGCGGCCCAGAAAGCGGCACGGCCCGGGTGATCCATCAAATGGGGCAATCCATCCGCAATCCCTGGCAAAAAGAGAATGAGATGCTTGCAGATCTTTCGCGGCGGGCCGCCGAATTGCGGCCTCCTGCCGGCACGCCGCAAAACCCGATACAGCCGGATCAAAATGAATGATTTTTTATCCTGGTTTAATACTTCCGTGATACATTCGTTGACAGAATATCTTGATTGAGGAGATGGGAATGTCATCCCGTTTAGCGCGTAATATCCTGATTGTAATGGTCGCAGCCATCCTGCTGCTGGGAAGTTTTTCGGGCGGCGTACTGGTAGGCTGGATTCTGCCAAAAACCTCAGCCCAAGCCGCGCCGGCCGTCGATTTGATTTCACCGCTTCAACCGACAACCGGAACTCCAGCCGGCAGCCCAGCAGAGGATGTATCTTTTGCGCCCTTCTGGGAAGCCTGGGACCTGGTTCATTCGCTGTACGTTGACCAGCCTGTCAACGACAACGAATTGATGCGCGGCGCGATCCGCGGCATGCTGGACGCGCTCGGCGATCCGCATACCTCCTATATGTCGCCGGAAGAATACACCCAGGCGAATTCTTCGCTTGAAGGCGAATACGAGGGCATCGGCGCGGTTGTCGACATCACCGGTGATTATCTGAAAATCATCAGCCCCATGCCCAATTCACCCGCCGAGAAAGCCGGCATTAAGATCGGCGATCTTGTCATTGCCGTCGATGGGGAAGATATGACCGGCGTGGATGGCAGCCTGGTGCTGAGCAAGGTCAAAGGTCCGGCCGGCACAACCGTTGTCCTGACGATACGGCGCGAAGGCGAGGAAAAGCCGATTGACATCTCCGTCACGCGCGCAAAGATCGTGCAATCCTCCGTGACCAGCAAAATGCTGGATTCGGGCATCGCCTATGTGGCGCTGAGCACTTTTGGCGACAACACCACCCGCGATTTGCGCAAAGCATTGAAGGAACTATTGGCCCAGGAACCCAAGGGGCTGATCCTTGACTTGCGCTATAACGGCGGGGGATACCTGCAAACGGCCGTGGAAGTCACTTCGGAATTTATTAATTCCGGGAATGTACTGCTGGAGCAATACGGCGACGGCACCATCACGGAATACAAAGCTGAAAAAGGCGGTCTGGCCCTGGACATTCCCATGGTCGTGCTGGTGAATGAAGGCTCTGCCTCCGCTTCCGAGATCACCGCCGGCGCGCTGCAGGATGCCGGCCGCGCCCGGTTGGTCGGCGTGACGACTTATGGCAAAGGCACCGTACAAAAGTGGCTGGAACTCCAGGATGATGCTGGCGCGGTGCGCATCACCATCGCGCGCTGGTTGACGCCTAAGGAACGCCAGATCAACGGGGCCGGCCTGACGCCTGACGTGGTGGTCGAAATGACTGAAGAAGATTATGCTGCCGACCGCGATCCACAACTGGACAAAGCCGTGGAGCTGCTGCTGCAAGCCAATTAGTCCAAACCGGGCAGGTTTCGCATGAAACGCTTCTGGTTTATTCTCTTTGTGGTGTTGGTCGCTTTTGTTGCGGGGTTAACCGGAGGCTACCTGGGCGGTATGGCGGTGAGCCGGCAGGCCGGGCCTGGTGCTGGCGGCCTGCCTGCGGCGGGCTTTGTGACGCAGGCGTCCGTGCCGCCCTCGGATGAAACCATCACCCTCCGGACGGTCAACATTGATACAGCCATTACCCAGGCGGTTGAAAAAACCGGCCCGGCCGTGGTGACAATCGTCGGGCAATTGCCCGATCAGATGACATTTTTCGGCCGGGTATCCGGTGGCACTTCCTCCGGGAGCGGCGTGATCATCTCAGAATCAGGCTATGTCATCACCAACAACCACGTCATCGAAGATGCCGAATCCCTCACCGTGATATTGGCCAACGGTGATGAACGCCCGGCCAGGGTTGTCGGCACCGATCCGTTCTCGGATCTTGCCGTGCTAAAAGTGGACGGCGAGCTTCCTGCGGTGGCCGAACTGGGCAATTCGGATGCCTTGAAACCCGGCGAAACGGTCATCGCGATCGGCTCGCCGCTGGGTGATTTCAAAAACACCGTCACCACCGGCGTCATCAGCGCCACCGGGCGTAGCCTCGACAGCGGCAATGGTTACCTGCTCGAAAATCTGCTGCAAACCGACGCCGCCATCAATCAGGGGAATTCCGGCGGGCCGCTGGTCAACCTTGCCGGTCAAGTCGTTGGAATCAACACGCTGATCGTGCGTGACAGCCAGGCATCCAACACCGTTGTCGAAGGCCTCGGGTTCGCGGTGCCCTCCACCTCGGTACGGGCCGTGGCAGACCAACTGATCGCCAACGGCTCCGTGGCGCGCCCCTATATGGGAATCCGCTACCAGACCATCGACCCGGCCGTCGCGCGCCGCTACAACCTCCCGGTGGAATGGGGCGTTTACATTGCTTCCATCGACCCGCAGGGCCCGGCCGCCCAAGCCGGGCTGCAAACCGGCGATATCATCACCCAGATCGGCGAATTTCCCCTGGATGAAAACCACCCATACCTGAACGCGCTTTTCCATTACGCGCCAGGCGACACGGTGACCCTGAAAGTTGCCCGCGGTGCAGAGATATTGGACTTCACCCTGACGTTTGCATCCTGATTGGTTGTTTGCGCAGGATCCAGGTATCCAGGTTGCATGCTGCGCCAGTGAAAATCTCCCCTTAAATTAGCGACAATGAACACTTTCGTTTAATTGACAGTTTCAAATGCGGGGAGTATAATTGACCTTCGCTGAAAACTGACAAAGGGAGATTAGATCCATGGATAATACTGCAGTGGCGGAAATCGAAAATTCCGCCGAATTAAAACCGAAGACCCACTTTACCGGTAAGGTGGCGAAAATTGCCCTGGCCGGCGCGGTGGTTGACCTTGGGGAAGGCAAACTGGGCGTTCTGCACATTTCGCAGATCCAGGCTGCCGATCCGGGCCAGCAAATCACCTCCGTCGATAAGGTCCTGCAAATCGGGCAGGAAATCGACGTGTGGGTGCGCCGCGTGAAAGACAACCGCATCGAATTGACCATGTTCAAGCCGTTGGAACTGGACTGGAAAGACATCAAGAAAGACATGGTTGTCAAGGGCAAGGTCGTCCGCCTGGAAAAATTTGGCGCGTTTGTTGAAATCGGCGCTGAACGTCCCGGCTTGATCCACATCAGTGAAATGGCGCACGGATACGTCCGCCAGCCCTCCGACGTCGTCAAGGAAGAAGACGAAGTTGAAGCCATGGTGCTGGATGTCAACAAGAAAAAGAAGCAAATCAAATTGAGCCTGAAGGCCATGCAGCCCGAACCGATCAAGGAAGAAGAACCGGTGCGCCTTGCAGACCTGACGCCCAAGCGCGAGAAACCCCAGCGCAAGAAAAAATCAGCCCCGCGCGGCCGTTCGCAGGAAGGCGGCGAAGACTTCTCGCACCTGATGAATTCGATCAACGAGCCGAAGGAAGAGAACGAGCCCACCGCCATGGAAATCGCCATCCGCGAAGCCATGGAAAAGGCCAAGACGCGCAAGATCGAACAGGACGAAAAGAAGAAGGCCAAAACCGCCAACATCGAGCAGGAAGATGCCTTCTCCCGCACGCTCGAACAAAAAGCCCGTGCCGTCTGAAATCAGAATCCTCCCTCAGGTTTCAGCGCAAAAGGCCGAACAGAGAGCCGCCCAAATTGGGCGGCTTTTTTGCGGGTTTGCTATAATCGGCTCTAGGTTTGCACCAACAACTTGCAATGAAAGGAGCCGGCATTGGAAAAAATACTCGCACTGGACCTCCAGGTATTGGTTCGCAGCCTGATCATCATCCTATTCACGGTAGCATTAACGCAGATTGTCCAGGCCGCAAAAAGGCACCTGCATGCCCGCCTGATCCAGCAGGATATGGAGGCAAGCCGAAGAGGAAGAATTGTCACGTCCATTTCCGTGAGCGTGACAACGCTGAACGGCATCCTCATCATCGGCGGCTTGATCAGCCTGTTGACCACCCTGGGCATCGATATGACCCCCATCCTGGCCAGCCTGGGAATCGTCGGACTGGCCTTCTCGCTGGGCGCTCAGTCGCTCATCAAGGATTTCCTGGCCGGCCTGACCATTTTGACCGAAAACCAGTTTGCCATCGGCGATGAGATCAAGATCGGCGCGGTGCGCGGCACGGTGGAAGAAATCAGCATGCGGGCGACCCGCGTGCGGGAATATAACGGGCTGCTGCACATTTTCCCCAATTCCGAGGCGCGCCTGGTTGCCAACGGCTCGCGCGATTGGATGCGCGCGATTGTGGATATCAACTTGCCCTACTCAGCCGATCTGCATCAGGCCGTGAGCATCCTGCAGGAGGCGGCTCAAACCTGCGGCGAAAGCGAAGCGGTTAAGCCCTGGCTGTTGGACCCGCCGGAAGTGGTCGGCTGGAACAGCCTGAGCGATTGGGCTGTGCAGATCCGCCTGACGGCGCGGACGTTGCCTGGAAAGCAATACGGCGTTCAAAGCGCCCTGCGCCGCTGCGCCATCGAAGCGCTTTCCCAGGCCGGCATCGCCATTGCGCTGCCGCTTGCGCCTGCGGGCGATCAGCCGGCCGCCCGATAGCAACCGGATTAGAAAGAATGGCAACCGTTCCTTTTTATGGTAAACTTGCCCAGTTGAAAAATCTGCCCGAAAACAGAGACTTTCCAAAGCATCCATGACCATACCGGTAACCCGACTTATTCCAGCTTTCATTCCAGCGACCTGCTCGTGGGGAGGCGCCGATCATCGGCCCTCCCCACTTCTTTGCCCGTAGACCGGGCCAACCGTTTTCAGTTCTGCTCAAGGAGTGCGTATGCCCACAAAATACATTTTCTTTACCGGCGGTGTGGTCAGTTCCGTGGGAAAAGGCGTCACTGCGGCTGCCCTTGGGCGTTCGCTCAAAGAGCGTGGCTTTTCGGTTGCCGTGCAAAAATTGGACCCCTATATCAACGTTGACCCGGGCACCATGAGCCCTTACCAGCATGGCGAGGTGTTTGTGCTGGATGACGGCGCGGAAACTGACCTCGACCTGGGCCATTATGAACGCTTTATCGACATCCGCCTCAACCGCGTCTGCAACATCACCACCGGGCAAGTGTACGCCGAGGTGATCTCCAAGGAACGCCGTGGTGATTTTCTGGGCGGTACCATCCAGGTCATTCCGCATATCACTAATGAAATCAAGCGCCGCATCGGCCTGGTGAGCAAGACGACCGGGGCCGAAATTGTGCTGGTCGAAGTGGGCGGCACGGTTGGTGATATCGAGAGCCTGCCCTTCCTGGAAGCGCTGCGCCAGTTGCGCAGTGACCTGGGCCGCGAGAATACCTTCTACGTGCACGTCACCTGGCTGCCCTACATCGGCGCGACCCAGGAACTGAAGACCAAACCCACCCAGCACTCGGTCCACGAACTGCGCTCGATTGGCATTTCGCCGGACATGATCGTGGCGCGCTCGGACTACCCGGTTGACCCCACCCTGCGGGACAAAATCGCCCAATTCTGCGACGTGGATAAGCGCGCCGTGGTACCGATGGTGACCGCCAAGGTGCTGTATGAAGTGCCCTTGCTGCTGGAGGAAGCCGGAACCGCGGATTACATCCTGGAAAAACTCGGCCTGCAGGCACGCGCCAAACCCGACTGGAGCGATTGGAACAACCTGGTTCAAAAAATCCAGCAGCCGAAACCCAAAGTCAAGATCGCGCTGGTGGGCAAGTATGTCGAGTTGCACGATGCCTACATCAGCGTCAAAGAAGCCATCAGCCATGCCGGCCTGAAACTGGGCGTGGAGGTTGACCTGAAATGGGTGCACAGCGCCGAGTTGGAACGCGGCAAAGGTTGGGATGTCATCGAAC
>CALMIB010000109.1 GCA_937863945.1 uncultured Longilinea sp. | reverse complement strand
AAACTTGGCGGCTTCGAACAGGCCTTGCCCAAAGACGTTACAACCGGCTTGAAAATCAATATCTCCTGGCAGACGTGGTATCCCGCCTGCTCGAGTACCCCCTGGCAACTAGAAGGCGCCATCAACACATTGCGCAAAGCCGGGTATAACGATCTGGTTGGCATTCACAATGATACGGTGGTTGTAGATACGCGTATCGGTGAAATTAACAACAAGCACCGTTTTGTCACCGATCAATATAGCGTTCCATGCGAATATCTTTATGAGCAACAATTCGAATGGGTGCGCTACGAGCCCAAAAGCCGCCCATTCCTGGTGCTGGACAAGGTTTTCCCGGAAGGCGTGTTCATCCCCAAGGTTCTGGTCGGCAAAAACATCGTCCACCTGCCGACCGTGAAGACCCATGTGTTCACCACCATCACCGGCGCGATGAAGAATGCTTTCGGCGGCCTGCTGCACCGCAACCGCCATTGGACACATTCTGTAATCCATGAAACCCTGGTGGATTTACTGACCATTCAGCAGGAAATTCACCCCGGCATTTTCGCACTGATGGACGGCACCTTTGCGGGCGACGGCCCCGGGCCGCGTGCCATGCGCTGGCACGAAAAGAATATCTTGCTGGCATCTGCCGACCAGGTAGCGATCGATGCCATATCCGCCAAGCTACAGGGCTTTGATCCGCTCTCCATCCCCTTCATTCGCATCGCGCATGAAATGGGCCTGGGCGTCGGAGACCCACGCGAAATAGAAATCGTCGGCTACGACATCAACCAGGAACGCCCCTGGCATTTCTTGCAGGAAGATACCTTTGCCTCACGCGGACAGAAATTAATCTACCACGGTCCGTTAAAACCGCTGGAGAAACCCCTGCTTCAGAGCCCAATCGTTCCCTGGAGCTATTTCGCCAGCAATTTTTATCATAATGTTTACTGGTATCCTTTTGTTGGGCGCAAGCGCGTTCAAGAAGCCCTTCAAACGCCCTGGGGACGCTTGTTTGAATCCTACGGGGATGGCAAAGTGGTCATGCCAGGCATGGAACCCAGGACGGTTATTCAGGCTGGTGCAGCGCTTACCGGTGCTGCCGCCCTGATTGGTGCCGGACTCTGGGCGCTGGGCAAGAAAACCAAAAAGTAGGCCGGTAAACAACTCCCACACTGGGAGGAATCACAATTCGAGGAGAATGTATGTTCAAAGATTTCGCCGAAGCCTCTGCATTTGTTTCGGCCAATGGAATCCGCATGGTCGACTTGAAATTCAGCGACTTGTGGGGCCGTTGGCATCACGTGACGATTTCCGCGCAAGAATTCAAACCTGCCTTGATGAAAGCGGGGGTTGGCTTCGACGGGTCCAGCGTGGGCTTAAAAAGCGTCAAATCGGGAGATATGGCGCTCATCCCGGATTTATCCACGGGTTCCATGGATCCCTTTTGTGAAGTGCCAACGCTAAGTTTTTTCTGCAACACTATCGAAGCCGATTCGAAGCAGCTTTTTCCAAGCGACCCGCGCGAGATTAACCGTCGGGCTGAAGCGTTCCTGGTAACCAGCGGGATCGCGGATGAAAGCCGCTGGGGTCCGGAATTTGAATTTTATATTTTCAACGATGTTTCATTTGAAAATGGGATCAACGTGGCCAGTTATTCGGTGGATTCTGTCGAAGCGAACTGGCATAATGCCCAGGGAGGGCATGGTCACTTCATCCCAATCCATGGCGGTTACCATGCCATCCCGCCGAAAGATCAGCTTTACAACATCCGCTCCAAAATGTCAGTCACGCTGGAAGAATTGGGCATCCCGGTGAAATACCACCACCATGAGGTCGGCGGTCCCGGGCAATGTGAAATTGAAACCCCGATGATGAAATTGCTGCCGGCGTGCGACGCTGCCATGATGATCAAGTATGTCACCAAGATGGTCGCGCACGAGGCGGGTCAAACGGTCACATTCCTGCCCAAACCATTGTACGGTGAGGCCGGCAATGGCATGCACTTTCACCAGCAATTGTTTGGGAATGGCAAGAATTTATTCTATGACCCCGATAATTCCATGTTGCTCAGCGAAACGGCGCTGCATTACATTTGCGTTCTTTTGATGCAAGCCCGTGCCGTCCTTGCTTTCACCAATCCCAGCACCAATTCCTACCGGCGATTGGTTCCGGGTTTTGAAGCACCCGTCAATGCCTTTTTCTCACTGGGCAACCGCAGCGCCGCCATCCGCATTCCCAAATACGCCACCGATCCTGGCGAGGTGCGCTTTGAATTCCGCCCGCCGGATGCCACCTGCAATCCGTACCTGGCGACGGCTGCCATGCTGATGGCAGGGCTCGACGGCATCCGCCGAAAAATCGATCCGACCCGCGAGGGCTTTGGCCCGATCGATGACAACATTTTCTCCTGGCCGCCGGAGAAACGCGCCACCATCAAGAGCCTGCCGACATCGCTCGAAGAAGCTCTGAAGGCCCTGGCAGCCGACTATCAATTCTTGCTGGAAGGTAACGTCTTCACCAAGGAATTGGTGTTCGATTGGATCAAGGCAAAAACCAACGAGGATTACCAGATCCGCACCCGGCCGCATCCGTACGAAATTGAAATGTACTTCGATCTATAAAATATCGTCTTAAAAAGGAGCGGGTGAATTGTCCCGCTCCTTTTTTTTCTATTTTTCCCGGCAAATTGGGCACGGGCATAACAATCTCAGATATCGCCAGTTGTAAATGCCAAAATGGTGGCCATCTTCCCACTCAATTGTGAGCGCATAAGAGCCCACCGCTTCGACATTTCGGATTTTCGTAGCGGGAGATTCAGCCATCCGCACAGAAAAGACATCCGGATCGGGCTCAGAGCGCATATTCTCGTGTCCGCCGCGGCATTCCGCGCAGGGGCAGGCTGCCCGCAGCAACCCGAAAGGATACTGGCTGTTGTGTTCGTCGTTCCAGATCACAGTCAGCACGCGCGCATTTTTATCCGCAGTGATCGATTTTGGAAAGATGGGTGCAACCATAAGTCCTCTGTGATAACGTCAGGGTTCATTGCTTGCAATGACCTGCAAATAATTCGCCACAGCCCAACCGCTGCGTGTGGTGTCATAGGGGGCCTCCAGGAAAAACCAGGTGTACCCGGAGCCTTCCTTGGGGCCGTCTTTGACAAGAAACACCTCGGCTTCCCGGCCGAGAAAGATCGGCTCGTTCTCCGTACCCGGGCCTGCCCGTAAACGTAAGCCGTCGCCTCCGGTGCCGGTTATTTGAACGTACACGCCCACCTGTATTTCATTGCCCGTGCCGCCTACCATCAGGGTTGAGGTTGCCGAGGGCGTGAGAGAAATGGGAGATACGCTGGGGGTAAGCGTTGCGGTGGGTGCGGGAATTACCGTCAGGATCGGTGTGGGCATCAGTTGCGTTTCGCCCTGCGGTAGCGAGCTCCAAATGATGGCAAAAATCGCGCCCAGCAGCGCAATTGCCAATCCAATGGAAACAGCCAATACAAGCGGAGAGAAATTGCGTCTGATCATTAGAACGGAAGCAGGAAGAACGACAGTCCCAGCATCAGGTAAATTGCCAGAAGCGCTGCACCTTCCAACCAGTTAGACTCGCCGTCCAACGAGACAAATGCGCTGATGATCACGCCGGCCCCGAGCGCGATCAACTCGAATGGATTGAAGATTAAGGTTAAAGGGTTCCCCATAGCCAGGCTCAGGAACACGAGCAGAGGAGCAACGAAGAGGGCAATTTGCAGGCTGGATGAAACGGCAATCTCGACGCTCAATTCCATTTTGTTGCGGATGGCAACCTGGACTGCAACCAGGTGCTCGGCGACATTGCCAATGATTGGAACCAATATAATGCCCAGGAAGAATTCAGACAAGCCCAGATTCTCGGTAACGTGTTCAATTTCACCCACCAGCAACTCGCTGAGCACCACCACACCAATGGTCGCCGCGGCCAGCAGCGCAGTCGATTGAGCCACTGTCATAGAGGGTTTATGATGCGGTTCCACGGTCGATTCATGCGTAATCGGACTGCGGGGAGCTTTTAGTGAATAAATGATCCCCAGAATATACAGCACCATCATTACCACCGCCACGCCCAGGCTTAATGCCTCCACGCCAATACTGTGCTCATCGCCGATGGATCCACTGAAGAACGATGGAATGACGAGTGCCAGGATAGCCAGGATGAGCAAAATGGCATTATTTGATGCATGCCGGCGGTCGAAAGATTGCATGCCATTCTTGATTCCACCTACAACCATCGACAGCCCCATGACCAATAAAAGGTTGCCGATAATCGAACCGGTAATCGAGGCTTTGACTAGGTCCAACAAGCCGGCATTGATGGCGACCAGCGTGATAATCAATTCAGCTGCGTTTCCAAGCGTGGCATTTAACAACCCACCGATGCGCGGGCCGGTATAAAAAGCCATCGCCTCCGTTGCTTTGCCAATGTAACCGGCCATGGGGATCAATCCAACCGCAGAAAACAAGAAAATCCACAAAGGCCCCCATTGCAGCAATTCGGCCAGAATTGCAAGCGGAAGTGCAACAATGAGAAATGACAATGGGTTTTGACGTAGATGGGCAAGTATCGATTTCATGGATCATTCCGCTTTCTTCGCATAGGTTGACTAATTATATCCGATTTATACATCCTCGCGTAATCTACGCGGAGCGCAGCCGAACTCTCGGCCGCGGTGTGTTATAATCGAACAAATCCAATCTATGGGTACCCCGACTTCATCTGCGCCTGTCCTCGGCAATCGCTATCAACTCCTGGAAACCTTGGGAACCGGGGGCATGGCTGTGGTTTATCGCGCCTATGACTTGCGGCTCGAACGCCCGGTAGCGATCAAAGTGCTGCGGCAGGATTATTCGCAAAGTGAAGCTTTTCGGGAACGCTTCCGGCAGGAAGCCAAAGCTGCCGCCAACCTCTCCCATCCAAACATCGTCACCGTCCATGACTTTGGTCTGGATGCCAGCCGATTGTACATCGTCATGGAATTTGTTCCCGGCACAGACCTGAAGAGCATTCTGAAAGAACGCGGCCGCATGGACGTGGATGAAGCCATCGCGTTGATTGTCCAGGCATGCGCCGGAATTGGCTATGCGCATCGCGCCGGACTGGTGCACTGCGACGTCAAGCCGCACAACCTGCTGGTCACGCCTGACCAACGGCTAAAAGTGACCGACTTCGGCATCGCGCGCGCATTGTCCTCCATTGCGCCCGACGAGCAGCATGATGTCGTCTGGGGCTCGCCCTTATACTTCTCGCCCGAACAGGCCGCCGGTCAGGCGCCTTCTCCGGCATCCGATGTCTATTCACTGGGCATCATCCTTTACGAGATGCTCACCGGTCAGCTTCCGTTTTCCGCCACCGATCCGGTTGAACTTGCCCGCCTGCACCGCGAAAGTACTCCGGTCGAGCCGCGCTTGCTGAACCCGGAGATCCCGCTGCCGTTAAACCAGATCCTGATGAAGGTGCTCTCCAAAGAACCCTCATCTCGCTACCGGACGGCGGATCAATTGGGCCGGGTGCTGCTCACCTTCAGCCAATCGGCCAACGGTTTTGTAACCGGCAATTCAACCCCACTGCCAAATTCAATTCCCGCGGCCTCTACCGGCAGTGACCCGTTAGGGTCTCCCCTCCCGCCTGAACTTTCCGCAACCGTCAGCCAGGAATCCAGCCCGGAAATTGACTGGGGCTCCATCGGGCTGGGCATGCTGGCCCTTGCAGCCGTCGGAGGTCTGATCCCATTCTGGCTGTACGTTTACTTCTCGCTGAATCCTCCGGTGCGTTAGCCATGCCAACCCCCTTGATTTCCGCTTCCATTTTATCGGCCAATTTTGCCCACCTTGAGGCCGACCTGCGCCAGGCTGAGCAAGCCGGCGTGGATTGGATCCATGTGGATGTGATGGATGGGCATTTCGTTCCCAATATCAGCATGGGGCCCATGATCGTCGAAACCTGCCGCGCGATCACCACCCTGCCGTTAGACGTGCATTTGATGATCGACAATCCTGACGACTTCCTGGATGCCTTCGCGGCAGCCGGCGCCAATCGAATCAGCGTGCATATTGAAGGCAACCCCAACATCCACCGCACGCTGCAAAAGATTCGCAGCCTCAATTGCCTGCCCGGAATCGTCCTCAACCCGGGCACGCCGGCATGCACTTTGCAGGAAGTCATTGGGATGGTTGATCTGGTCCTGGTGATGACGGTAAATCCCGGCTATGGGGGGCAGGCTTTCCTGCCTGATACGCTCGGAAAAATTAGCGAGATCCAGCGGATGAGCCAAAAAAGCCAGGCATCCCCATGGAGCCAGGTGGACGGCGGCATCACACCCCGCACCCTTCCGCTCACTTATTCCGCCGGCGCGCGTGTATTTGTCGCCGGCAACGCGATCTTCAACCATGACGACGGCATCACAGCCGCGGTGCGCGCCTTGAAAGTTTCGATTGGTTAAATAAAAACCACGGCGTTTGCCGTGATTCTTAGGGAAAATTCTGGTAAATTTATGCAGTCTTCACAATCGTTCGGATGCACTTCGCGCACAACACTTTTTGAACCTTACGGCCATTTTCCAGGATGGATACCTTCTGGAGGTTGGGCTGAAAAGTTCGACGGGTCGCCCGCAATGAAAAGCTGCGGTTATGCCCGAATTGCGTCGTCTTTCCACACCGTTCACATTTTGCCATTGTCGAAGATCCTTTCAAATCCTTGGTTGCTTGAGGCTGTCAAGGCGAAGCCTTCGCCTGACGGCAAGCGAAGATTTTACCACAATTCGCATCGTTTTTCAAGATTGACGGTTAAAATAGAGGGCAGCGAATATGATTGATGATTCAATGAATACCATGGGGAATATCTTTATCTCACATAAAGCAATTGCGACGATTGCCTCGCATTCTGCGCTTGAATCCTACGGCGTGGTCGGCCTGGCGCCAAAAGACCTTGCCGAAGGGTTGGTGCGCGTGTTGGTAAAAGACCCATCCCTGGGCGTGGATGTTGAATTCGATGGCAAGAGCATCGAAATCGATCTTTACATCATCGTAGAATACGGGACCCGGATTAAATCTGTAGCATCCAGCGTTGCCGATAATGTCCGCTATATGGTGGAAAAGACTGTCGGGTTGCCAGTCAAGAGTGTTGATGTGCATATTCGGGGATTGCGCATCAGCAACCCGGATTAATTGGTGAGTAGGAGACTTATGAATAGCGAAATTAATTTCCCCACTGGTGACGGACGGATTTTGGCGACCAGCAATCGAATCGACGGCCAGGGCTTGAAGGAGATGATTGAAGCCGGCCTGACCTGGCTGCGCACCAATCAGCAACTGGTCAATTCACTGAATGTCTTCCCGGTCCCGGATGGCGATACTGGCACCAACATGCTTCTGACCATGCAAGCAGCTTATAACGAAGTCAGCAAGTCCGGCGAGTCGAACGTGGGGAAGATGGCGCATGCGATCGCGCAGGGCGCGTTGATGGGCGCCCGCGGAAATTCCGGCGTCATCCTGTCACAAATCTGGCGCGGTTTTGCCCGCGGGCTGGATAATCAGGACTTCATGGATGCCGCGTTACTAGTGCGGGCATTAGCGGAAGCGCGTACCACCGCCTATAAAGGCGTTGTCCGCCCGGTAGAGGGTACAATCCTGACGGTCACCAAGGATATCGCGGTCGCCGCGGAGCAAAAGCTGGCGGAAAATCCAGATGTAATGGCAGTCATCGAGACCATCGTCCAGGAAGCGGATGCTTCAGTAAAACGCACACCAGACCTGCTCCCCATTCTGAAACAGGCCGGCGTGGTGGATTCTGGCGGCAAGGGCCTGTTCATCATCTGGGAA
>CALMIB010000108.1 GCA_937863945.1 uncultured Longilinea sp. | reverse complement strand
GGCGAGCCAGGCGCAGAACACCCCACACGCTCAGCATTGCGCCCAGCGCGAAGAGGACGATTTCCATGATTAAGAAAACACCACGCGAAGTCAAAATCCAGCCCCCTCCAGCCTGTCTGGATTTTATTATCACGCAAAACCGCGCCGTTGAGCCCTACAGATGCTTTGCAGTCTGTTTTCAGTTTTCGCTTCGTTTGTCATCCTGCATACAGCGACCCCTGCCCAGGCGCCTGTGAGCATCTCTTTTCACGCCGGACAATGCCAGTCCGCAAATCATCCAAAAATGCTATAATTGCCGCATGAACAATCCCAATATTCCGACAAAAACAGGTGGAATTTCGCAGCAGTGGCAGGCGGTGAGCTGGATCGTGGCGCTGCTGCTGGCCTTTGGCCTGGGTTTGGGCACCGGCTACCTGGTGTGGGGCAAGGATGCTGCCACCGCGGCCGGCCCGGCTGCCGCGCAGACCGCCGCGACGCAGGCCCCGGCCGCCGCGCAGGCCGAGGCCGATTTGCCCGACACGCCGCAGCAGGTCACCCGCTACGACATTCCCGTTGACGGCCAGCCCGCGCTCGGCCCCGCCGACGCGCCCATCACGCTGGTGGCCTTCAGCGACAACGAATGCCCCTTCTGCCTGAAGTGGTACGCCGAAACCTGGCCGCTCATCCAGCAAAATTACGGCGACCGGGTGCGCCTGGTGTTCCGCGACTTCCCGCTGCCCAACCACCCCAACGCCCAGCCAGCCGCCGAAGCCGCCGCCTGCGCCTTCGAGCAGGGCAAATACTGGGAATTCCAGGACCTGATCTTCAACAACACCGGCATCCTGGGCGACACTACCTACCTGAAGTTCGCCCGGCAGATTGGGCTGGACGAAGCCGCCTTCAAGACCTGCTACGACGAAGGCCGCTACCGCGACGACGTCACCGCCGACCGCGACTGGGCCTCCGAGCTGGGCGTCAGCTCCACGCCGACCTTCTTCATCAACGGCATCGCCCTGGTCGGCGCGCAGCCCTACGAAACCTTCCAGCAGGTCATTGAGATGGAACTGGCCGGGATGTTTACGGAGTAGGAACTGGATGCGTTATTCGTGATGTGTCAGCCGGGAATCGAAATTTGGTTCCCGGTTTTTGTCATCATGCGGCCCCTACGACAGTCGCCTCCAGCCTCCGGTAAGGTGCGGTCTGCTGCCTGCCCTCGAAGAGGGTTGCCCCCACCATTTTTACGCGCCTGAACTCGCCTGCGCGCCCAGGAAACTCACCCAACATCCACAGTCACGCAGGTATATTTGCAAACATTAAAGCGGTGCGGCCGAAAAAGCTGGCCCCACTCTACAGGACTCTGGCTAACAGCCAACCGCTAATCGCTTTCTCACTCCCACTCGATCGTCGCCGGCGGCTTGCTGGTCACGTCGTACACCACGCGGTTGACCCCCGCCACCTCGTTGACGATGCGGTTGGCCGTGCGCGCCAGCAGGTCATAAGGCAGGCGCGCCCAGTCGGCGGTCATGAAGTCCTCGGTGGTCACCGCGCGCAGGGCTACCGCCTCCTGGTAGGTGCGCGTATCGCCCATCACGCCCACCGAGCGCACCGGCAGCAGCACCGCGAAGGCCTGTGAAATGCCCTCCGCCAGCCCGCCGGACTGGTTGAGCAGCCCGGCCGCGGACAATTCGGACGTGAAAATATAGTCCGCCGCGCGCAGCTTCTCCAACCGCTCCCAGGTGATCTCGCCCAGGCAGCGCACCGCCAGCCCCGGCCCGGGGAACGGCTGTCGCCACACCAACTCGTGCGGCAGGCCCAGCGCCTCGCCCACCGCGCGCACCTCGTCCTTGAACAGGTAGCGCAGCGGCTCGACCAGGCTGAAGTGCATATCCGCGGGCAGCCCGCCCACGTTGTGGTGCGTCTTGATGCGCTGCGCCTTGCTGCGGTCCGGCGCGGACGATTCGACCACGTCCGGGTAGATGGTGCCCTGCACCAGAAAGCGCGGCGAACCGGCCTTTTTGGCCTCGGCCTCGAAAATGCGGATGAACTTCTCGCCGATGATGCGCCGCTTTTGCTCCGGGTCGGTCACGCCGGCCAGCGCGTCCATGTAGTCTTCGATGGCGTTCACCACCACCAGGTGCTCGCCCAGGCTTCGCCCGAAGGCCGCCTGCACCTGCTCGCGCTCGCCCTGGCGCAACAACCCGTGATCGACGAATACCGCGGTGAGCTGCCCCGGCACGGCGCGGTTGACCAGCGCGGTGGCTACCGACGAATCGACGCCGCCGCTCACCGCCACCAGCACGCGCTCGCCGCCCACCTGTTGGCGGATGCGCTCGACCGCGGCGTGAATGATCGACTCCAGCGTCCAGTCGGGCTGCGCGCCGCACACATCCACCACGAAGCGCCGCAGCAATTCCCGGCCGCCGGGCGTGTGGCGCACCTCGGGGTGAAACTGCACGCCGAAGATGCGCCGGTTCAGATCGCCGATCATCGCCACCGGGCTGTTGCCGCTGCGCGCCAATGAGACGAACCCGGGCGGCGCCTGCTCGATGCGGTCGCCGTGCGACATCCACACCGGGTATTCGCCGGGCGGCAGCAGCGGGTTCTCGCCCAATGATTCGACCGTCGCCGGGCCATACTCGCGCTGCTGCGCCGGGGCCACACGCCCGCCCAGCGTGTGCGTCAGCGCCTGCATGCCGAAGCAAATGCCCAGCACGGGCAGCCCGCTTTCCAGCACGTAGGGCGGCAGAAACGGCGCGCCCGGCTCGTAAACCGAGGCCGGGCTGCCGGAGAGGATGATGCCTTTGGGATGCAGCTCCAGCACGGTTTCGGCCGGTGCGTCCCAGGGGAACAATTCGCAGTACACCTGTGCCTCGCGCACGCGCCGCGCGATGAGCTGCGAGGTCTGCGAACCGAAGTCGAGGATGGCGATGCTGTCGCTCATGCTCAGTCGGCGGCGAATTCGATGTGGCCGGCGTCCAGCGCGGTGATGCGCACCAGCGACTCGATCGGCACCTCCAACGGCCGCAGCACGTCGCGCCCGCCCTCGAAGGTCTTCTCGATCAGCGTGCCGATGCCCACCAGCTCGGCCCCGGCGGCGTGCGCCAGCCGCACCAGCCCCAGGATGGTGGCGCCGGTGGCCAAAAAGTCGTCGATGACCAGTACTTTCTCGCCGCTGCCCAGGTATTCGGGCGAGACGATCAGCTCGACCATGCGGCCCTTGGTGTGCGAGGGCGCGATGGTCAGGTACACCTGGTCGGGCATGGTGATGGGCTTGCTCTTGCGCGCGTACACCACCGGCAGGCCCATGTGGCGCGCGGTCATCAGCGCCGGGGCAATGCCCGAAATTTCGGCGGTGAGGATGCGCGTGGCGCCCACGTTGGCGAAGCGCCGGGCAAATTCGGCCCCGCATTCGTCCATCAATTCAGGGTCCACCTGGTGGTTGATAAAGCCGTCCACCTTGAGAATGCCGTTGCCGAGGATGGTTCCCTCGCGCTGAATGCGTTCTTTAAGCGCCTGCATCGACTGTTCCTCCCAAATCAAGTTGTTTGGACAATTGTAATGCGAGTCGGGAGGGCGGTGAGGATTTTTAAGGTAAGAGGTGAAACGTGAGGCGTGAACCGTCAATTCGGTATTCGTCAAGTCGGTATGCGGTTACACCAGAAAGGACTTACGTCCTTACTACGAAAAACCGTGAGCGGATTTCATTCCACTCACGGCCCGCCCTTTTACGGTTCACGCTTCACGAATACCGCATCAACGAATACCCAATACCCTCTTCCTCATACTTCAAAGCCGTCACCAGCGCGAACAGCGGCAGCCACAGCGGCGTGCAGATCATCTGCGTCGTAGCCGCGCTG
>CALMIB010000107.1 GCA_937863945.1 uncultured Longilinea sp. | reverse complement strand
TTCGACGCCGCACATCCGGGCGACCTGGTCGGAGTGCAGGCCGGCGCAGTTGATGAGCGTGCGGGCGGCAATTTCGCCGCGCGGGGCGGTGAGAATGAAATCGCCGGCGGATTTTTGGAAGGCGGTGACGCGCGCGTTGGTGAGGATTTCGCCGCCGCCGGCCTGGACGATCTCGCCAAAGCGGTTGTTCACCAGGCGGTAGTCCACAATGCCGGTCTGCGGCACGAACAGCCCGGCGATGCCGGCGGCGTGCGGCTCGTGTTCGCGGATTTCCTCGGGGGTCAGGCGGCGGATGCCTTCCAGGCCGTTTTCGCGGCCGCGCTGCTCCAGTTTTTCCAGCGCGGGCAGTTCGGCGGGCAGGGTAGCCACCACCACTTTGCCGGTATGTTCGGCCGGGATGCCGTTTTCTTCACAGAAACGGTACATGGCCTGGCGGCCCTCGACGCAGTTGCGCGCCTTGAGCGAACCGGGCTTGTAATACAGGCCGGAATGGATCACGCCGCTGTTGTGGCCGGTCTGGTGGGCGGCCAGGCGGTCTTCGGCTTCGAGGATGACGAGCTTGAGGCCGGGACGGGACTGGATCAGGGCCATGGCGGTGGCGGCGCCGACAATGCCGCCGCCGATGATGGCAACATCATAGGGGTTGGTAGGCATGCGAGGTTCTCCTCTGGCGAAGGATAATCAGTAGGGTTATTATAGTTTATATTTTAGATTTAGAATTGTAGAATTGGGGGTGGTGTATAATGAAGAGGTATGCGGTATTCGTGATGAGGGATGAGGGAAGAGCGTGATTTGGCGAGAATGGCGGAAGGGATTGGTTTTTTCGCCAACCGCCAACCGCCAAGCGCTAATTGCTAAAAGCTGGAGAACCCCATGGACTGGGACGAAATCAAGCAGGCATATCCCGATCAGTGGATTATTATCGAAGCGATGGAGGCGCACAGCGAGGGGGGGCTGCGTGTGCTCGACCGCGTGGCGGTGATCGCGACCTGCCCGGACGGTGAGAGCGCGGTGGATGCCTACCGCAAGCTGCATGACGAGTTCCCCGAGCGCGAGTTTTACTTCATTCACACCAGCCGCGCCACATTGCAGATCGAAGAGCGCCTGTGGGTGGGCATCCGGAGCATCCATGCGGATTGAGATCGCCGGGGGGCTGCCGCTGGTGGAGCTGCGCCTGGGGCACGCCGGGCGGGCGGTGATGATTCCGCGCGTGCTGGTGGACACGGGCTCGGGCAGCACGGTGCTGTCGTCGGCGCGGGCGAAGGAGATCGGGTTGGTGATCGATCCGCAGGATCCGATTCGCACGCTGCGCGGGGTGGGCGGCATGGAGGTGGTGTTCGTCAAGCGGGTCGATTACATCCAGGTGGACCGGCGCAAGTTTAAGAATTTCGAGGTGGAGCTGTCACCGCTGAATTACGGCCTGGAGATCAACGGGATTTTGGGGCTCGATTTTTTGACCGCGACGCGCGCGATCGTGGATCTGAAGCACATGCAACTGCGCTTTGGCCGGGCGACAAGGGAGATCTAGCGGTTTAAATCGAATCGCTGTTTTTCACTGTCAGGCGTTCGCGCGCCTGCTCGATGTATTCGAGCGACTGGTGGCGGAAGTAGGTGTTGTAGAGGTTGGCATAATGCCCACCCTGCGCCAGCAGGCCGTCGTGATTGCCCTGCTCGAGGATGCGGCCTTTTTCGATGACCACGATGCGGTCGGCGGATTTGACCGTGGAGAGGCGGTGGGCGATCAGGATGCTGGTGGTGCGCTGGAGGATCAGGTTGAGCGCCTGCTGGATCTGCCACTCGGTGAAGGGGTCGATGCTGGCGGTGGCCTCGTCGAGGATGAAGACGGCCGGCTTTTGCACCAGCACGCGCATCAGCGAGACGAGCTGGCGCTGGCCCATCGAAAGGCGCGCGCCGCGTTCGCCCACCTCGCTGTTCAGCCCGTCGGGCAGGGCTTCCAGCCATTCGCCGCCGCCGATCTGCCGCGCGATGCGTTCAATTTCCTCGCGGCTGACCCCGGTTTGGGCGTAGCGGATGTTTTCCAGCACGGAGCCGGAGAACAGGAAGGGCGACTGCGAGACGATGCCCAACCGGCGGCGGTAGTCGCTCAGGTCGAAGGTGCGGATGTCGCGTCCGTCGATGCGGATGGAGCCGGATTGGAACTCATAGAATCGCGCGATCAGTTTGGCGATGGAGGATTTGCCCGCGCCGGTGTGCCCGACCAGCGCCAGGGTTTCGCCGGGCTGCACGTGCAGGCTGAAGTCATCCAGCACGGTTTCGCCGGATTTGTATTCGAAGGTGACATGGTCGAATTCGACCTCGCCGCGCAGTTCGCCGGCGGGCTGCGCATCCACCTGGGTGACGGCCGGCTCGGCGTCGATCAGCGCGAAGACACGCTCGGCGGCGGACAGGCCGTTTTGCACCTGGGTGAAGAACGAGGCCAGGTTGAGCACCGGGAAGAGGAAGCGGTCGAAGCTCATCAGGAACAGGTACCACGCGCCCACCGTGACGGCGCCGGCCGCGGCCGACAGCCCGCCGAAATAGACCAGCGCGGCGGTGATCAGGCCGGCAATGCCATTCAGGGTTGGGAAAACGATGGTGAGCACCAGCCCGCGGCGCACGTTGACGTTGTAAGCGGTGCGGTTGGCCTGTGAAAATTCTTCGTAAATATGGGCTTCCTGGCGGAAGTTTTTGGCCACGCTGATGCCGCTGATGGTTTCTTTGATGGTGGCATTGACGTTGGCCATGGCGCGCATGCCGCTGCGGGTGACCCTGCGGGCCAGGCGGCGGTAAAGCAGGGTGAATACCACCACCAGCGGGACGATTGCCAGCAGGTAGAGGGTGAGCAGCGGGTCGATGGTGAACAGCACCACCGCCAGGATGAGCGATTCGATCAATTGCGCGGCGGTGTCGTTGATCAGCACGATCAGTTGGCCGAAATCCTGCGTATCGGAGGTGATGCGCGAGGCGACCTTGCCCGAGGCGAACTGGTCGTAAAAGGACAGGTCGTGGGCGGTGGCGGCGGTAAAAGCATCGATGGCAAGCTGATAGACCACCGTGGCAATGGTGCGCACAGCCAGCCGGCGGGCAGCCCAATTGCTGAGCCAGCCGGCCAGGCCCACCAGCAGGACCGCGCCGGCGATGCCCAGCCCGGCTGCACCGGTGGGCGCGCTTTTGAGCTGGTCGATGCCGCGCGAGACGATGATGGGCAGCAGCGCGCCGCAGCCCGCCACGATGAGGGTAAACACTACCAGCGCGGCCAGCTTGCCGGCCACCGGTTTGAAGTAGCCCAGCGCACGGCGGGCAAGCGTCCGGTCGGAATACTGGCGGTCATATTTTTCTGCGTCAAGTCCTGCGAAGAAGCCCATAAGATAGCCTTTAGCGGTTAGCGGTTAGCGATTAGCGGTTAGATGATGATGAACGGATGCGGTGGATGAGGACGTTGAGCATTTTGCCGATTTCATCCAACGTGAATGTTAATGAAGCGTGCTGGTCAGCAGTGAGGTAGCCAGGATCGCGGGCAAGTTCAAGTTCATAGGAAAGTTCACTGGCGGAACCGGAGGCCATTTGCAGGAAGTGGGCCAGCTCGGCGTCGCCGTTGCGCCCGCAGCCCTCGGCGATATTCGCCGGGATCGAGACGGCTGCCCGGCGAACCTGGCTGGTCAGACCGTAGATTTCCTCTTTCGGAAAGCCGGCAGTTTCACGATAGACGGCCAAAACCAGTCCATGTGCCTTCTGCCAAACCTCCAATTTCCGAAAATCCTTCATGCCCAGTCCTCTTTCTTCCCAACAGCAAGCCGTCAACGTATTTGGGGTACAGCTCTTAGCTAAAAGCTAACAGCCAATCGCTAACCCGCAAATATGCGCCGATACGCCTCGCTGCTTTGCAGCAGTTCGTCGTGCGAGCCGATGGCGGCGATGCGCCCCCGCCGCAGCACCACAATCAGGTCGGCCCAGCGGATTTGCGAGAGGCGGTGGGTGATGATGAGCGTGGTGCGGCCCTTGGCGGCCTGGTAGATGGCGCGCTGAATCTTGTCTTCGGTGGCCGAATCGATCGCGGATGTGGAATCGTCCAGGATGAGGATGCGCGGGTCGGTCAGGAAGGCGCGTGCCAGGGCGATGCGCTGGCGCTGGCCGCCCGAAAGCGTCACGCCGCGCTCGCCGACCACGGTCTGGTAGCCGTCCTGGAAGGTCATGATGAAGTCGTGCGCCTGGGCGGCCTTGGCAGCGGCTTCGATCTGCTCGGGCGTGGCATCCGGCTGGCCGAAGGCGATGTTTTCGGCGATGGTGGAGGAAAACAGGAAGATATCCTGCTCGATGATGGAAATGCCGCGCCGCAGGGTTTCCAGGTTCCACTCGCGCACGTCCACGCCGTCCACGCGCACCGCGCCCGAACCGACGTCGTAGGTGCGGTTGACCAGGCGCGCCAGGGTGGTTTTGCCGGAGCCGGTTTGCCCGACGATGGCGACGGTTTTGCCGGCCGGCACCCGGAAGCTGAGCCCGGCGAGCGAATCGTCCGGCGGCGCGGGTTCGATGGGCGGCAGCGGGCGCACCACGCCCAGGGCCGGCGGCTGCTGGCGCGCGCCCTCGTCGGCCAGATCGGGCAGGTTGAGCTCGCCGCCGGCAGCCTGCTGATTGGCCGTGTAGGAAAAGCTGACCGCGTCGAATTCAATTTCGCCGTGCATGGGGCCCTGGAACCCGGCGGTGTTTTGGTCGAGGTTGTTCTCGCGGTTGATCACCTCGAGGATGCGGCGCGCGCCGGCCAGCCCCAGCGCGATGCGCGAGTAGGCCCAGATGGAGCTGAAGGTGGGGAAGTCGAGCATCAGCAGCAGGCCGAAGTAGCCCACCACGTCGCCAATTTGCAGCAGCCCCTGGCGGTAGAGCAGGATGGCGTGCAGCAGGCCGAAGGCATAGGCAATGTAGAGCATCAGCAGCGGCAGAAAGCGCGCCTCGATATCGCCCTGGCGGACGGATGAATCGCGGAAACGGGAGGCGTTGCGGGCAAAAAGCTGCTTTTCGGCGGCTTCCTGGGCTGCGCCTTTGACGACCTCAATGCCGTCCAGCGCTTCGGCCAGGCGCGTGTTGAGCAAACCAAAGGAAAGGCGCACCTCGTCGGTGACCGGTTCGAGCGACTTGAGGTAGCGGCGCAGCAGGATGAAGTAGATGAGGATGAACAGGAGGGGCGTGACGATCAGCGAAGGATGATAGCGCGGCGCCAGGATGAGCGGCATGAACAGGAAGCTGAGCGAGCCGATGACCATGTTGAAGCCGGGCGAGAACATGAAGTTGACTTCGCGCACGTCGTTGGTGGCGCGCGCCATGGTATCGCCGACCGGCTGCAGCGAGTGGAAGGTCATGCTCTTGCCCAGCAGCGAGGTGTACAGCTCGTCGCGCACGTCGCGCTCGGCGCGCTGGGCGAGCAGCTCGAAGCTGAAGTTGCGCATGAGCTGCAGCAGCCCGCGCGAGCCCTGCGAAACGGCGGTCAGCAGCGCAATGGTGCCCAGGTAGCCCAGGTCGGCGGGTTGGGAGAGGATGAAGTTGAAGGCCGCGCCGATGAGCATGGGACCCCAGCCGGCGGCCAGCGCGTTGGTGATCGAACCGGTTAGCGCGGCCAGCCACAGGTGCCAGTTGCGCAGCGCGTGCGAGAACACCCAGCGCCAGGGCGTGCGCCGGTCGGTGTGGAAGCGGTTGGGCAGGGAAAATTCGGAGGTGGAGGGTAGGGAAGAAGAAGTAGCCACAGAGATCACAGAGCTCGCAGAGAAAGATTTTTGAGATTAGAGGAAATGAATCCAAAACGATGCTCATTGTAACGCAAAAATGGCGTATTCGAACCCTACTTTTGGATAGTTTGTTCTAAGTGAGATCCGGCCGGCCCTGGGCCATCCGACCTGGACGGCGCGCCCGCGTTTCGCTGCATTCATGATCGTGTATAATGCTAAAAACCGGGGGCTGAAAGGCCCCCGACTGCTTAAGCAATCCTGAAAACGACGGTATGCGGCCGTGAAAGGCAAGCCATTTGAATATCGAGATCACTGCTGAAGCCTTCATCCTGCTGATCGGGCTGCCCGCGCTGGCGGTGACGCTGCTGTACCTGCGGCGCCGGCGCAGCGGGGCGCAGCTCTTCCTGCTGGGGGCATTTGGGTTGTATGTGCTGCTGCTGGTCGCGGCCACGCTGCTGCCGATCGACCTGTCGCCGGACTACCGCGCCGTGATGCAGCGCGAGGCGGCTTTTAGCGAGCGCATGAACCTGATTCCGTTCTACTTTGGGCCGTACGGCAGCCTGTGGCACAGCCGCTTTATGCTGGTTTCCAACATCCTGCTGACGGTTCCGTTCGGGCTGGGGATCGGGTTCCTGGCGCGGGTGCGGCCGCGCGACCTGCGCTGGCTGCCCTGGGCGGTGGGTTTTGGCATCGAGGGGGCGCAACTGGCGCTGGGGCTGGCGCAGGGCTATCCCTACCGCGTGATCGACATCAACGACACGCTCATGAATGCGCTGGGGGTGGCGCTGGGCTACGGGCTGTTCTGGCTGATCGCGCAGGCGGCGCTGTGGCTGCACGGGCGCGCCGGTTGGCGGCCGGGCGGGCTGGCCGGGGCGGTGGTGACGGCCGCCGAGCGCAGCCTGCGCGAGTGAACCCGGCGGCCGGGCACGATGTTCACATGGGAGGCAAGAGGATGGACGAAGCCGAACGCAAAATTTACCGCCGCCGGTCGTTGCGCCTGCCCGGGTATGATGATTCGCAACCCGGCGCGTATTTTGTCACCGTGGTGACGCACGGCCGGCCGTGCCTGTTCGGCGAGGTGGTGGACGGGGAGATGATTCTGAACGCCGCGGGTAAAGTGGTTGAAGCCGCCTGGCGTGATTTGCCCGTCCATTATCCGGGTGTCGAATTGGGCGCATTTTGCATCCTGCCAAATCCTATTCACGCGATTATTATCCTGGTGGATATGGGCACGAAGATTATCCCCGTAGTAGAGGCAGGTCTCAGACCTGCCTCTACGGCCGCAAAGAACTATCCGTTGTCAGAAATTGTGCGTGCGTTTAAGTCGTTTTCAGCCCGGCGAATCAATCAAATCGGCAACACCCCCGGCCAGCCCGTCTGGCAGCGCAACGATTACGAACACATCCTCCGCAACGACGACGATTACCGCCTGATCCACCTGTACATCCAGGCCAGCCCCGCCCGCTGGCCGCGCTTTTTCTCCGATCTCCGTCCCTTCCCCGCGGCCTGTGCTCGAAGGCCCGATCCTGTCTGCTGAAAAGGGGCGTCGGTGACCCTTGCCCCAAGACCGGGCGAGGGTAGGCCGGCGCCATCCAGGCTTCAAATGGCTTTTTTCGGTCAGGGCGAGGCTTTGG
>CALMIB010000106.1 GCA_937863945.1 uncultured Longilinea sp. | reverse complement strand
GGTCCTTGCGCACCTGGTCGGCGTGCAGGCGGGCCGCGTAGGCCAGCGCGCGCTCAAAACGTTCGCCCAGGCGGTTCACAGCGCCGCCCGGGCCGGCTGGCGCAGTTTGCGGACATACCCGACAATCATGGCCAGCAGCACGAAGGCGAGCCCGCCCCAGGCCCACCCCGAAATAAACGGGTCGGCTGCCTGTTTGACGGCGATGCCGGCAAAGGCCCACACCAGCACCAGGCCGTAAACCCAATCGTGACGCAGCCAGCTCATCAACGCGCCGAGCAGCGCAGCCACCGCGATTACGGCGGCCGTCCAGGTTTGCGGCGGCAGCCCCAGTCCGTCCCAGTTGAGCGTGATCAGCATCACTGCGGCGTTGGCAATGGTCGCCACGCTGACCCAGCCCAGGTAAATGCTGAACGGCACGCGCACGAGCAACTGCTCGGCGAGTGGAACCTGGCTGCGGCCCGTTTCAAGCAGGTGATAAATGACCATCAGGCTGGCCAGTAGCACCAGCATGGCCAGCATGCTGAGCGGGAACAGCAGGTGATGCCAGCAAAACAACCAGGCCATGTTGGCCGCGCAGCTCACCACGAACCACCATCCGGTCTTCCTCAAGCGCGGGTTGTCGCGCTGGGCATCCAGGGCCTGATAGGTGGCGTACAGAATCAGGGCCAGGTAAATGACGCCCCAAATGCTGAAAACATAGCCGGCCGGGGTGAACAGGCTGGGGATGCCATCCGATACGCCTCCGGTGGTTAACCCGTTGAATGGAATGATGTTTGCCAGCGCGTTGAAAATCAGGGTAGTCAATAAGAACACGATGACTGCCACCCGTCGCAATGAGTCCATCCTGCTACCCTCCGTTCGCTTTCAGGAAAGCCCCAGCCAGCGGGCAAAGCTGCCGGCCGGTTTTTCGGCGCGCACCGCCCCGTTGTACCCGTTAATCACCACCTCGTAACGCTTCTCAGCGCTGGTGTAATGGGTCAACCAGACCGGCAATAACACCAGGCGAAAGGTGCTCACGCTCAGGCCGGATGAGCTGACGGTTAAGTCCTTCACCGGGCGGTCCAGGCTGGTCTGCAATTCGCTTTGCAGCTTCGCCAGCGCCAGCCGGCGCGCCTCCAGCGAGGCATCTGCCGCCGAGAGCTGGTAGGTTTCGGCCGGCCAACTGGCCAAAAAGCGTTCATCGAACGGCACAAGCGCGCCGAGGTCAAAATGGGCGAGTTCGGCCTGGCAGGTTTGGCCCAGGCGGCGCGCGGCCGGGATCAGCAGGTCGTTTTCCAGCACAGGAAAAGTGCCGGAGATGGGTTCAATTGGCTGCCCGCGCTTTGCCGGTTTGTATCCGCGCCAGGCCAGGCTGCCGGTGAGGTCAAACGTCCAGGCCGGCAGGTAAATAGCGCTGCCGCGGGCGACATGCACATCCAGGTCGGCGAGGTTATCGCGCACCCAGCCAGCCAGCGCTCGGCGGGCCTGATTTTCATCGATCCGGAAGGGGACCACGCCGCCGGGGGTGATGAACTCGGCTGCCTCTTCCTGGCGCATGACGTAGGACGAATCGCAGTACGGGCAGGTTAACGTGAGCTGGCTGGCGGAGAGGACAAAACTGGCCGAGCAACCCCGGCAG
>CALMIB010000105.1 GCA_937863945.1 uncultured Longilinea sp. | reverse complement strand
CTGAGTGCTCTTTTCTCTGATTGAAGTGAGATGGGTACCAAAAAGATGTGCGGGTCACACAACTGCCCGGGCTCACGAAATCCGGCCTGCGCATGCGACTCGTCGCAGAAGGGTTTGAATTTGGATGCGCCGCACCGGCATAATGCCACTCGTGTATCTTTGAGCAGCAATTGGCCATCCGGCGCGATTAGCTCGATATCGCCGGATAAATACAGCGGGCCATCAGCAGCCAGGATGATTTCGTTATGGTCTGGGATTGGCTCCGCATCGCCGCCATCCAGGCGTGTAAAGTGCAGCGCGCCGGTCGGGCAATGCAGGACCACTTCGGCGATTTCCCGGGCGCCGGCTGCATCTGGCTTTACCCAGGGGTGGCGCGATGTGTCAAAAACGCTGGCAAGCCGGGCCGTGCATTCACCCGCGTGAACGCAGCGCCGCGGACTGTAGCTAACTATGATATTCTGGCTTTTGTACTCTCGGATGCGGTCTTCCATTGGGCTACCTTGTGATTCTTTAATCCATCATCTTTGAAAACACTTTGACGATTTCCGGGTCAAAATACGTACCCGAATAATCCAGGATGTGTTGAAGCGCTTCTTCCTTCTGCCATTTTGGTGAATAAGGCCGATCGGATACCAAAGCATCCCACACATCCACCACCGCGAAAACCCGCGCCGCCAGCGGAATTTGCGTTCCCTTCAATCCGCGCGGGTAACCGCTGCCGTCCCAGCGTTCGTGGTGGCAGTAGGGAATATCCAGCGCCGGGTGTAAAAAGCGGATCGGCCTGAGCAAATGATACGCATAAATCGGGTGCATTTTCATGAGTTCAATTTCTTCATCCGTCAACGGCGCCGGTTTGAGCAGGATGCTGTCAGGAATGCCCATCTTGCCGATATCATGCAGCAAAGCGCCGCGGTACACATGCATCAATTCATCCTCACGCATCCCAACTGCCCGAGCCAGGTGTAAGGCCATTTCGGTCACGCGCTGCGTGTGACCCTCAGTTTCCTTATCGCGCAAATCCAGCGCGCGCGACCAGCCTTCGATGGTGGAATCGTACGCGGCGGTCAGTTCCTGGTTGCTGGACTGCAAATCCTCGATCAGCGTGGCGATGTCAATTGCAATCGCAGCCTGGGTTGCCAGCGATTCCAGAAAATCCATCACGTCCAGGCTCAACTCGACAGGTGATTTTTGGTACACTTCCAGCACGCCGGTCATCTGATTCTTGGAT
>CALMIB010000104.1 GCA_937863945.1 uncultured Longilinea sp. | reverse complement strand
CCGTTCAGGATCGCGCAGCGGCGCGCCTAGCAATTCTTCCATGTGGGCTTCGCCGGCTTCGGTGAGCGTGACGGTGCGGTCCTTCTCGTTGATCTCGTAATCCTCAGGGCGTAACTGGCGCACCAGTTGGGCCATCTGGATGTAGCTTTGTGCGTCGTCGGCGGCCGGCCCGGAGATGATCAGCGGCGTGCGGGCTTCGTCGATGAGAATGTTATCGACTTCATCGACGATGGCATAGTAATGTCCGCGCTGAACGCGGTCAGACAGGCGGTAGGTGAGGTTGTCGCGCAGGAAGTCGAAGCCGTATTCGCTGTTCATGCCGTAGGTGATGTCGGCTTGATAGGCTTCGCCGCGCTCGACCAGGCGCAGTTGATCCTGATCCTCGAAGGGTGAGGATTTTTCCAGGTCAACGATGAAGGCTTTCTTGCCGTTCTCGGTGCGCGAGGCCATCTGCAGCACGCCCACGCTGAGCCCCAGCAGGTTGTAAATGGGCGCCATCCAGCGCGCGTCGCGGCGGGCCAGGTAGTCGTTGACCGTCACCAGGTGCACACCGCGACCGGTGAGCGCGTTGAGGTATAACGGCAGGGTGGCCACCAGGGTTTTGCCTTCACCGGTGCGCATCTCGGCGATCTTGCCACTGTGCAGCACCATGCCGCCGATGAGCTGCACGTCGTAATGGCGCAACCCGATGGTGCGCTTGCTGGCTTCACGCACGGTGGCGAAGGCTTCGGGCAGCAGGTCGTCCAGCGACTCGCCTTCGGCCAGGCGCTGCTTGAATTCAGGTGTTTTGGCGCTCAGTTCTTCATCACTTAAGGCTTCAAACGCAGGCTCGAGCGCGTTGATCTGCTCGACGATCTGCGATAACCGTTCCACTTCTCGTTTTAAGGGGTCACCGCCCAGAATACGAATCAAATTCTTAAACATACATCACCCTTTCCGCGGTGGATTATAGCATAAGCAATTAAGAATGCGGTGAGCCGTGTTGGTAAGCACAAAAGCGCGGCATCTGCCGCGCTTTTGTAAAAAAAAGGATAGTGATTTAGATATGAATGGCGTGACCTTCCGCGCCTTCGGCGGCTTCCATCAGGGCTTCGCTGAGGGTGGGGTGGGCGTGTACGTTGCGGGCGATCTCGGCGGTGGTGAGTTCCATGCGCTGCGCCAGGGTCAATTCAGGCAGCAGTTCGCTCACGTCCGGGCCGATCAGGTGCGCGCCGAGGATCTCGCCGGTTTTGGCATCCGTGAGGATTTTGACAAAGCCGGAGGCTTCGCCCAGGCCGAGCGCCTTGCCGTTGGGCTGGAAGGGGAAACGGCCAATCTTCAGCTCAAAGCCGGCTTCTTTGGCCTGCGCTTCGGTGTAACCGAAGGAGGCGACCTGCGGCTGGCAGTAGGTGGCGCGCGGCATCATGCGGTAATCCAGCGTAACTGTTTCCACGCCGGCGATGGTTTCAGCTGCCACAATGCCCATGGCTGAAGCCACGTGCGCCAGCAGCAGTTGGCCGGTGACGTCGCCGATGGCATAGATATTCGGCACGCTGGTTTGCATCTTTTCGTTGACCTTGACGAACTTGCGCTCGTTCAGCTCAACGCCAACCTCTTCCAGCCCGAGGTTGAGGCTGTTGGGCTTGAAGCCGATGGCCATCAATGCCTGGTCGGCCTCCAACGTGGTTTCCTGCCCGTCGGCGCTGACCACCACCTTGACGCCTTTATCGGTAGCCTGCACCGACTGGACTTTGTGGCCGGTGAGGATCTGCACGCCGCGTTTCTTGAAGGCCTTGGCCAGCTCGTTACTGATTTCTTCATCTTCCAGCGGCAGCACGCGCGGAAGCATTTCGACGATGGTCACCTGGCTGCCGTAGCCGCTCCATACAGTGGCAAATTCCATGCCGATGGCGCCCGCGCCGATGATGACAACCGATTCAGGCCGTTTTTCCTGCAGGATGGCTTCCTGGTAGGAAACGATTTTTTCGCCGTCCACGGTGACGCCCGGGATGCTGGCCGAGAACGCGCCGGTGGCGATGATGATATTTTTGGCCTGCAGCTCCTGCGTCTTGCCATCTTTATCGGTGACGGTTAAAGCGGTCGGGCCGGTCAATTTGGCGGCGCCCATGTAGACGTCGATGTTATTCTTCTTCATCAGGAAGCCGACGCCCTTGGTCAGGCGGTCGGAGACCTGGCGGCTGCGTTTGACCGCGGCCGAAAAATCCAGTTGCAGGTTCTCAAACGAAAAACCGAATTCCTTGCCGCGTTCGCGCAGCGTATGCGCCACTTCGGCGTTCTTGAGCAGCGCCTTGGAGGGGATGCAGCCCACGTTCAGGCACACGCCGCCCAGCCACTGCTTATCCACGATGGCGGTTTTCAATCCCAGTTGCGAAGCGCGGATGGCAGAAACGTACCCGCCCGGTCCGGCGCCGATGACAACGACATCATATTCACTCATTCC
>CALMIB010000103.1 GCA_937863945.1 uncultured Longilinea sp. | reverse complement strand
CAATGGATGCGGGATGCCGTCTTGATCCATCGACCAGGCATAATCCAGGTTGCGCGTGAAGCCAGCTTCGACGGCGGCGTCCTTTTCCGGATCATAGGCTGTCAGGATCAAATGTTCACTTTCAAATAGCTGCGTGGCGAAGTTCATCATTCCCTCTCCCATTCGATTTGATTTGTGCGTTGCGGTGAAAGAAACCGCCAGGTTACCATTCATCCCTTCGTTCAACCCATCAAATTTTCAAATTTCCGGAAAAAACAGATAAAAAAAGGGCCACATGGTTGTTGTGGTCCTTAGGGGTATCCCTGTTGAAAAAAAAGGACCACGGGCTTTTGGAGTTGCCCGTGGTCGCTCTAGAGGCTCTAGAAACTACCTGGAAACAGGCCCACTCCGAGAAGGCGCGCTAACACCACCGCCAGCAGCGGTTCGGACAACGATAGAAAATACAAAGCGTGCCATTTGCCTGTCTCCTTTCTGTAGAATTCCAACTTGAAAAGTTTATCAAATCCAGATTCGCATGTCAAGAATTTCTTAAGGAAGCCGAAGAAAACTATTCCAAAGGCCAGGTTGCCAGACAACTTCAACCTGTTGCGCGGCGCGGCATGCAGCATCCCATGTTACAATCATGGTTGAAACTTATATTCGCAGGAGTGCGCGATGGCCTTCATCCGTGATTTTCTATCCCCGCCCTACCCCAGCCGTCAGCGTGAGGAAGTTGACCGTTTGCTGAATGAATTGCTTCAGATCGGGAAAATGGAAGATTTTCTTTCCGAACGCCCCGGCGGCAGTTTCAACATGCAATGCCGGCATATCCGCGCGATACAGATTGGGAAGCGCTTTGATGAAATTGGCGGGCTGCCGATGATGGAATTTGCCAAACGCCGCGTCCGCCGGCGGCTGGGCGTGCAACTGACTTCCCACCTGGATTATTGTTGGGAAGGCATTGGCAAATGGACCGCCTGATTTCAGCAGTCCTCCTCCACCAACCGCAAACCAAGTTCTATCACCACAATCCCACTGAGATGAAAGATCCATTCCGCCGAGGGAAACCCTTCGGGCAGATGGCCGGATTTTCGAACATCCACATGCGCGCCGCCGTCCTGGTCGCACACACAACGAATAAACTGTTGCACCGTGACGCCGCTAACCGGAACTGGTTGTGCCAGCCATTCCTCAACACTCAATCGATTCTGGTCGGGGTAATTTTCAGCCAACCCGGGCAACCGCAATCCGGGCCACAGGCGCACCGCCAACGCCAGCGGGATCATTTTTCCATGCCGGCGGACGGTATCGCACAACAATAACCGCAATTGCACGGCAGCCACGCGGTAAAAATACACCTGTCCCTGCGCGTAGAGCGCCCGCGAATGCTCCAGGATTTGGATTGCATCGCGGGCATAACCTGCCAGGCGGCGCTGTTCCCGGCCGGTCATGGCTCAAATTCCATGCCCAACAAAACATAGGACTGATCAAACCCGCAGCGGCGGTAGAAGCGCTGCGCGCCCAGGTTATCTCCTTTGGTGCCCACCTCAAGCTCATCCATGCCGCGTTTGTGGGCCTCCTCGATCGCCGCATCGATTAACTGCTTTCCAATCCCCTGGTTTCGGGCCTGTTCATCGACAATCAATTCGTTGATCAATGCCGTTCCGCCTGGGTGAAACCAGGTCTGATAGCACACCACAGAAATCATTCCCACCACGTCGCCGGCCTGCTCGGCAACCAGGTTCAGGTACAGATCCGGGTGCGCCGCCATGCGCTCAAAAATCCTCTCCAACTGGCCGGGGCGGATCGAAACATCCGTGCCGGTGGCAGCGGCGAGTTGCTGAATCAAACGGTTTACGGATGGCAGATCATCGGCTGCCAGTATTCGGATGTTCATTTTTCGAGCCTTCCCTGGAGGTTTGGACATTCTGCCTATCCTGAAACGGCGGGGGGTTTGCTATAATGATTTTAGCGGAATTTTGCTTTCTTTAGGGCGGAGATGGAAATGACCGACTACGATTGGGCTGCCCGGGCTTTTACTCAATCCTTCCTGGATTCATACAAGACGCTCTACGGATGCCAGACTTGCTTGCTGGGCGAAGTCAACTCGCTGCGCTACAGTAAAAAGGTTCTCACAAAAATGGAAGAGTGTGAGGTCTTTTCGCTGGTGCAGGATCCTTCCGTTGTCCTGCAGGAAGTCGCGAAATTGCCGCTTTCGGCCGGTGAGCGTTATTCGCTAAACATTTTCCATTCAGAGTCAGACACAGAAGCTGTCGGAAAACGTTTTGAATCCGCTGGCTTCCATTATGCCTTCACCAACGTTGTTCGCGGCCTGCCGCTGCCGGCTGCACGTTCCGAGCACAGCATCCAGGTCAATGTGATTGTTACGCCCGATCAGATCCGTTACGTCAACCTGAGCCATCAGTTTTTTCAGCCGGTCCCGGATGCCGTGCTGAACAACCCGGCCATCCGCGCCTTCTATGCCGACCTGGATGGACAGGCTGCCGGTTGGGGGCTGCTGGTGACCACCGCCAAAGACGCAGCCTACATTTCCGATATGTTCACGTTGCCTTCGTTCCGCGGCCGCGGCGTGGCCGAAGCGCTGTTGGGGGCCATGCACCAGGCTGCAGAAGCAGCGGGAAAACGGTATTGCCTGCTCGTGCCTTCCATTATGGCATGGAATTATTACCAGCGCTACGGCTACGAGACGCTGGTATGCTTTTCAATTTTCCACCGCGTAACCGAACCGCCGGCGCTTTGATTTCTTTTACGGAAAATAGCTCTGCCCGCTGAGCGGCCCGGTTCCGCGGGCCTTTCGGCCCAGTTTGGCCAGCTTTTCGGCATACATATTTTCATCTGCTTTGCGCAGGATTTCTTCGAGCGGTACGCCTTTTTGACCGGTGGCAACCCCAAAAGACAGCGACAGGCTGGGGTCGCCCATTTTCTCGTTCATCGCCTGCAAATTCCGCCGGACTCTCGTCATGGCTGCCTGAGCCGCATTTTCATCCGCGCCGGGTAACAGAACGGCGAACTCATCGCCGCCGATGCGCGCCACCACGTCTTCCGACCGGAACGAACTCCGCAATAGTTGAGCCGTCCGTTTCAATAACTCGTCGCCGGCGGAATGTCCCAGGTCGTCATTAACCTCTTTCAATCCATCCAGGTCCGCCATAAAGATGCTGATCGGGAAAATCCGTCCGCGCTCGATCCTGGAGATTTCCTCACTGAAATATGCCCGGTTGTACAGATCGGTCATCGCATCATGTGTGCTCAGATACCAGAGTTTACCTTCCGCGATCCGGCGTTCGGTGATGTCCCGCGCGTTGATCACCACACCCCCGACGGCCGGATTATCGACTAAATTTCGCCCGATGGCTTCAATAATGCGGTGATCGCCGCCTTTCGTCATAACGCGAAACTCGATGAAACGGCCAAAATCAGCCGTATATAGCCCATATTTAATCGACTGAATAAGCTTGTAAACATCCTCCGCATGAATGAAAGAAATCGCCCGCTTACCAACCACCTCCTCGGGCGAATAACCCAACACGTACTCCACGGAAGGGCTGGCATATTCGATCTTCCCCTTGAGGTTGACAATCAGGATGATATCCATTGTCTTCTCTATGAGTGATCGAAAGCGTTCTTCTCGGAAGCGCAGTTCTTCGGTAGCCAGCCGTTTTTCGGTGATGTCGGTCATAATTCCAATCAAAGATGGATGCGAATTATGGTTGCCCGTGCGCCGGAAAGCCACGCTGACAGAATGGTTCTTACGTTTTTTATCCACCGTCCTGAATTCGAGCCGCTGGGAGTTGACATCGAATTTCTCCAGAAATCCGATCACCGCCATTTGATCTTCCGGGTGAATAATGGTGGTGAAGTCCGCCCCGGTCAATTCTTCCGGGCGATATTGCAGGGTTTGCTCGATGGCTGGGCTGATATAAACAAAATGGTAGTTTGTATCCAGTTGAAAAACAACATCGCTCACGTTTTCAACCAGGTTGCGGTAACGTTCTTCAGATTTTCTGAGCTCTTGTTCCATTTTACGGAAAACTGAGGTGTTCAGCACGAACACCGCCACGTAGTTGACCTGCTTTTTCTCATCCAGGATCGGGTACATGAATTGATCAAAATGCTGCCCCCCGGCCTGCTCTTCGAAGCGGGTCGGACGGCCGGAAGAAATAACTGCTGCGAGCTTTCTCTTTTGCTGTGAAGCCGTCTCGGCCGGAATCAAGTCAAACAGACACAGATCTTGCAATTCGTCCGCCGGACGCTCCAGCGCGATCATTCCAGCAGTGTTGCAAGATAAGATTGTGCCGTTTGGGTCGAGAAGGT
>CALMIB010000102.1 GCA_937863945.1 uncultured Longilinea sp. | reverse complement strand
GTCATTCCCTGGCAGTTGGCGTTGACCCTGAATCCCGGGATGACCTGGCTGGAACGGGTGTCCGGCCTGGGCGGGCGGCTCTGGCTGACTTTTCTCCAGTTTACCGCCAACCTCCCGATCGAAGATCCCCTGCTGTTTATTTTCGCCATGATGTTGGTGTTCTGGATCGCCGGCCAGACCGCCGGGTTTACCATGCTGCGAACCGGCCGTCCCTGGTTTGGGCTGGCCCTGATGACCATCACCACCTTGATCATCGAATATTACGATCCGCCCCGCACGGTTCGCGGCTTCTACACCGGCATCTTAGCCATCCTGGTCATTTTATTGATCTCCCGGCTACATTACCTCAACCTCCGCCGGCACTGGGAAGCCATCGCCGTGCCTGTGGATTCAGAGACCGGGTTCGATTGGATGCGTGCGTCGATCCTCTCCAGCCTGGTGCTGGTCATCCTGGCCTGGAACATCCCGACCTGGATCCGCGCCATTTCACCCGAATCGGTCGAACGCCGGACAACTGTCCAGGCATGGATCGATTTGCGCGAGCGTCTATCCAACCTGGTGTCGCCGCTATCGGGCTCCGCGCCCTCCGAAGGGTTTTATTACGAAAACAACATCCCGCTGGGCACCACCACCAGCACCAGCGAAGCCGTCGTCTTCGAGGTCAATTCCACCGAGCCGCGCCCGGGCGGAGCCAGGTATTATTGGCGCGCCCGCACCTACGACCACTACGAGGATGGCAAATGGTCGTCCACCTTCGAGAACCTGGACAATGTCACCTCTGAAAACAGGGAGTTGCCCATTCCCACCTGGTATCAGCGGTTTACGGCTTCATTCACGTTCACATTCAAGGCTCAATCGCTGAGGAATTTCTTCACCCCCGGGCTGGCCATCAGCATCAACCGGCCGGCGCAGGTGGTTGGCAGGCAGGTCAGCGAGGCTTACACAGAGACGGCCACGCTGCTGGCCGTCCCGCCGCTGCGCTCGGGAGAAACCTACCGCGTGAAAGCCTCCATCGCCGCGCCAACCATCACCTTCTTGCAATCCAGTCCGGCAGAGTACCCATATTGGATCCAGATGAATTACCTGCAACTGCCGGCCGATTTCCCGCAAAATCTGCGGTTTCTGGCCCAGGAAATCACCGCCGGGTTGGAAACGCCCTATGATAAAACCGTTGCCATCACCAACTACCTTCGCACGAACATCGATTACCAACCCATCATCGAACCTGGCCCGTCCAACATGGATCCGATCGAATATTTCCTGTTTATTTCCAGGAAAGGCTTCTGCAACTATTACGCCGCTGCGGAGGTCTTGATGCTGCGCTCCATCGGCATTCCTGCCCGTCTGGCGGTCGGCTTTGCAGAAGGTGAAATGGATGATCAACGCACTCATTTCACCGTCCGCAGCCGTGACGCGCATGCCTGGCCCGAGGTTTACTTTACCAATTTTGGATGGATCGAATTTGAACCCACGGTCGTGCAATCCGAATTGGTCCGCCAGGAAGAATCGCCCAGGCTGCCCGGCGACAGCGAACTGGCAGCCCAGCCGCCGGAGATGATGAGCGACAGCGGCAATGAAAGATTGCGCGGAGTCGATCAGGACCCTGCCATGCGCGGGCTATCGGTTACCCCGCCGGCGGATCAGTCATCTACGGGCGGCAACCCGGCATGGATTGTCCTATTGGTGCTGGCAGTCCTGGCCGGCTCCGCATGGTTCGTGGTTAAGCGCGTCAAGCGAAGCGCGATCACCTTCCCGCACCCTGCCATCCTGCTGGAAAAAGTGATCATCCAGCGCGGTTTTACCACCCCGGCATGGATCCGCGAACGCGCGCGGCTGGCCCGCCTGACGCCATTGGAAAGATACTTCAACGCCGTGCCAAAAGCGCTGAAACTGCTGGGGAAACCCGCCAATCCATCGCTCACCCCCGCTGAACAGGTCAGCCAATTGATCAAAGCCCTGCCGCAGGCGGAACAGCCTGCAAAGTATTTGCTGGCCGAATTGCACCGCGGCATGTACTCACCCTACCCGGTCAACCTGGATTCGGCGCGCATCAACAGCCGCGAAATCAAACGCCAGGCCAGGCAGCACTGGATTCGAAGGTTGCTGCGCCTCGATGAGCAGATGCCCGGCTTCTAATCCAATCCGTAACGCGCGATCTTGAGCGGGGCTTATTAGCCGCCTGGCGCGGTTGGTTCAATCGCCCAGACCACCTGCAAAAGCTGGAGAAGCTGGAGAATCCCCTCCCGCACGGGCGCCGTCTGGATAAATTCGGCGGGCGTGTGTGCCTTCGCGCCGTGCGTCAAACCGATGCAGACCGCCGGCAGCCCGCGGCTGAGCGGCACATTGGCATCCGTCGAACCAACGTCCAGCCGGGCTGTGATGCCCAGATCCTCGAGGACGCAACGGGCCACTTCGACCAGCGGATGGTCGGCGGGAATCTCGCCGGCTTCGCGCCTTCCGATCGGCTCCATGCGCAGGCGCACGTCCTGCTGCTGGAAGTTATTTACCAGTGTTTCCACCTGGGTTTCGATAAACTGTAATGTCTGGCTGCTGGCGGAGCGCAAGTCCAGGTCAATCGAGGCATGGCTGGCAATGGAATTGACCGTTGTACCGCCTGAAATCACGCCGACGTTCAACGTCGTTCGCGGAGAAACGGGCAGCGTCATATCGGCCAGGCGGGTCACCAGGCGGGCAATTTCATGCACCGCCGAGGGGCTCCCATAGCTGCTCCACGAATGTCCGCCCGGCGTTTCAACGTGGATGCGATAGCGGGCAACGCCCAGACCGCAGTGATAGATGTTCCCCAACCCTATCCCTTCGAGGATGATATACGCCAGCGGCCGGTCGCCAAAACGGTCAACCAGGGCGCGCATACCGCGGAGGTTGCCAAGCCCTTCCTCGCAAACGTTGGCGGCCAGCCAGAGATCGCCCGGCAGCCGGTTCCCGGAATGCTGCAACCATCCTGCCGCCAGGATCAAAACGGCCAGCGAGAGCGAATTATCGCCAATGCCTGGCCCGACAATGCGGTCTTCCAAACGCTCCAGGGGCAGCGATTCCTGCCGCGGGAAAACCGTATCCAGATGCGCGCTGAGCACAACCGGTCTGGCGTGCGCGTTGGCGCCCGGCAGCCGCGCCAGCACGTTACCCACCGGGTCTAGCTGAACATCCGCCAAACCCAGCGATTCAAACTGCCGCCGCATAAAAGCAGCCCGCGCGCCTTCGTCAAAGGTCGGGGATTGAATTTGTTGAATTTCGCAGGCCAGGTCCAAAGCGATCTGCAAATCCTCATCCGTCACCGTGGTTTCAGGGATGAGGTGCGCGTATGGACAGCCCGCCTGGTTATGAGCCAAATTGGATGTCAGGAAACGGATATACCGGTCCAGCGCCTTCCAGCGAATTGAGGACATTTATCTTCTCCGTACCAAGCCGCGCAAAGATTCCAAGCGCGCCTGGGGCAACCCGGGAAGCGTCCCCAACGCATAAAACGGGCCGCATCCCTCCATCACCAGCGATGCCGAAACGCTCCCACGCAGAGCTGCTTCCAGTGGATCATAGGTTTCGCGCAGCGCCGCTAAAAAGCCGCCGCAAAAAGCGTCCCCCGCGCCGGTCGGGTCAATGATGCGGGCCGGGTACGCCGGGATTTGCCATCCCACCCGGCGGGCTGCATCATACAGGTATTGTCCGCGAGCGCCGCGTTTGACCACCACAAATTCGCATCCGTAGCTGGCGATCGTTTCGGCCATTTCCCACGGGTCGCTGCTGCGCCCCTGGAACAGGCTGGCGAGTTTTGTCTCGGAACAGATGAAAGCCGACAGCCCTTTCACCAGCGGCGGAATGTCATCCCAGAAGATTGGGGTCATGTAGCCTTCCCCGGGGTCCAGCGTGATGGTGGTCACCTGTCCGCGCCGCAGCGCGGGTGGGATCAGGTTGTGAGAGATAAAATCCATCGGGCACAGGTGCGCGGCCGTGGCATCCAGGTAATCCTGGGGAATGTCCGTCATCCGCAGGCTCAATATTCCCGGCTGCGTCCGGCTGTCCAATTGAAAAACCGGGCTGGCATAACCCAGCAGCGATTTTGGAAACGGCTCACCGAGCCTGGCAAAGTGCAGCACCGGATTATCGCGCTGGCAGGTGTGCTCATCCAGGTAGGCGAAAAATGCGCGCAAATCCACCGCTTCCGGCAGCGTGCGAATGCCGCGCCGGTCGAGGCCAAACCGATCGAACTGCGTCAGCCATTCCTGGGGATAATCCTCGCCTACTCGCCCCACCAGGCCGCAACTGTTGCCCCACAAACGCAAACCCGCCGCAGCGTAAAACAGGCTGCCGCCCGGGATGTCGATCTGCGGCTTGCCCGCCACCGGCAGAATGGTATCGCGGGTCAACAGGCCAAAAAGCAGGTATCGCAACAGCGGAGTGCTTTCCAAGGAGTGTGCGCCCTTCTGATGGGATTGGATCGATAAAAGATTGAGTCAGATCAGATAACAAAACCCCTCACGGTCATTGCGAGGGGTCACAGCGAGGATCGAGCAAAATCACTTGTTGATCAGATCTGAAAGCAAACGCAAGACGCCTAAAACGCCCAGACCCACCTTCACGCCATCGCCCGCTGTGAGCTGCGGCGGGGTTTGCGTTTGTTCGCTGCGCTGCACCAAAATCAGCCCGGCAAGAATGCCCAGGGCTGCGCCCAACCCGACGGTGATTAATAAGGTTTTCTTTTTCCACTGGCTATCCATGATCACCTCTCGACCAAGAAATATTTATCGCTTAAGAATGGCTGAAAACAACGCCTTCAGGCTGGCCGACCAGCCCTGGATGGATAAAACGGGCTTTACGGATTGGTCTGCCGCCCGGCGCACGCCGGTTTCAATGCGGAAGAAAACCGATTGAATCTTCCGGTCCATTCCGGGCAGCCCCCGGTACATGCGCGCCGTCAGGTAGATCAATCCAATCACAACCGCTAGCAGGAGAATGGCACCCAGGCACAACGGCAGAATCACGATGACCGCGGAGACATTCGCCCAGTGGGTCATCGATGGACCCGGGGCTGTTGCCGCCACCACCGCCCAGACGGCCACGCCCAACACAATCAGAACTGTAAGACCCAGCGGCAACCAGATCTGCAGCAGCCGCTGGCGGCGGTGCTGGCTTTGAGAAAACGTTGCCTGGGGCCTGGCTGGTTTAAAATCCATGAGCTGATTGTAGCATGAATCCTAACGGTTTCGCGACAGGTCAGCCAGTTTGCTTTCGTACTGCTCCAGGTCCAGTTGCCGCCGGGCCACCCCGCTGGCGACGGCCGCGCGGGCGACTGCGCCTGCCTCCCACTGGCACACACGCGGATCCAGCGGTTTGGGCACCAGGTAATCGCGGCCAAACTCCAGCCGGTCGGTGCCATACGCGCGCAGTACCGGGACCGGAACCGGCTCTTTGGCCAGCCTGGCCAGCGCATGCGAAGCCGCGATTTTCATGGCATCGTTGATCTGGCGGGCACGTGTATCCAGCGCGCCCCGAAAGATGAATGGAAAGCCCAGCACGTTGTTGACCTGATTGGGGTAATCGGAACGTCCGGTTGCCACGATGGCATCCGGGCGGGCTTTGACGGCCACATCGTACGGAATTTCCGGCTCGGGGTTCGCCATCGCGAACACGATTGGATTCGCCCGCATGCGCTGCAACATTTCGGGTGAAACCACATTGGCAGCCGACAACCCGATGAACACATCCGCGCCTTCCATCACCTGGGCAAGCGTGGCCGGCCGGTCGCCGCGGGCATAAATTTCTTTCTCCGGGAACATCATTTCTTTCCTACCCTGATACACCAGCCCGGCAAGATCGCACATTTGAATATTTTCCACAGGAACGCCCAGTTTGACCAGTTGATTGGCGCAGGCAATGGCGGCCGCGCCTGCTCCAGAAAACACCACCCTGATTTCGCCAAACGTCCGACCGGTGAGCTCCAGCGCATTGATCAACGCGGCGCCCAGGATGATCGCCGTGCCGTGCTGGTCATCGTGAAACACCGGGATATCCAACATTTCCTGGAGGCGGGTTTCAACGTAAAAACACTCCGGCGAGCGGATATCCTCCAGGTTGATGCCGCCAAAAGTTGGCGCAATGGCCGCCACCACATCGATCAGCCTGTCGGGATCTTCGGTGGCCACCTCGATGTCAAACACATCGATGTTCGCGAACTTCTTAAACAACACGCCTTTGCCTTCCATCACCGGCTTGGATGCCAGCGCCCCACGGTTGCCCAGGCCCAGGATGGCTGTGCCGTTCGAGACCACCGCCACCAGGTTGCCTTTGCCGGTGAATTCATAGGCCAGTTGCGGATCGCGGTCAATTTCAAGCACCGGCGCCGCCACCCCGGGGGTATAGGCCAGCGATAGGTCGCGCTGCGATTCCAGCGGTTTTGAAGGCACGACGCTGATCTTCCCCGGAACGCCGTTCAGGCGGTGGTATTCCAGGGCTTCTTCACGAGTGACATGAATCATTGGAGAACCTCATTTGTGCTTTGGATCACAACCCATCCTCTATTGTACCTGCATGCTTGCGCCCGGGGAATTGCAAATCAGGCATTTTTTGTCATGGAGGAGACAAAACAGGCATCGAGAGGCGGACAGGAAATGTTAAAGAAGAAGAAAGCATGCAGGAATACACGAATAAACGTTTTTCAGGTATAATAGATTAAGATTGCATCAGGATTTATTCTGACCCGTACCTTCAAAAACCGTCTGGAAGGGTGCGGCCAGAAAATTGCCTTTTGAATTGTTGGGGTTTTCTCTCTACACGAGAGTTAAGTTCTTAAAATGGGTGGTCATCAGGTTTACATCGCAGCATTCCTGCCAGTTATCTGGATTCTCACGGCAGATTGTCCGCCGGGGAGAAAAGCTGGCAGCATCTCCGGTCACGGCGACCTGGCACAGCAATTCCGCCGCGGTCGGGCCACGGGGCACGCCCAGCCCGGGGTTCTTACGCATCCAGTATGACCGGATAACCACCCGGCTCAGCCGCCGGCAACGGCTGGCCCGGACAACCCCACAATTGAGAAGCTTTTTGGCCGTTTCCACCGGGTGGCGCATGACTGTGAACTTGGATGGATCACAAGATAACGGCGCTCAAAGCACAGAAGCGGAATCCCAACCGGATTAACGTTTACCTGGATGGGAGTTTTGCGTTCGGGCTGGCGCGCATCGTGGCAGCCTGGCTTCAAATTGGCCAGGTGATCAGCGACGAGAAAATCCAATCCCTCCAGGCACAGGATACCGTCGAGGTAGCCTATCAGAAAGCCCTGCACTTCCTCAGCTTCCGGCCGCGGACCGAAAACGAAATCCGCCGGAAGTTGAAGGACGCCGGGTTTGAGGAGGAAATCTTCGATCCCATATTGCAGCGCCTGCGCGATGCCGGGATGGTATCCGATACGGAATTTGCCCGCAATTGGATTGAAAGCCGCAGCACGTTCAAACCGCGCGGCCGCAGGGCATTGACCCTGGAATTGCGACAAAAGGGCGTTTCAGAAGAAATCATACATGCAGCCCTGGTTGAAATGGATGACGAATCCGATCTTGCCTACCGGGCAGGCTTGCGTTACGCCAAACGGCTGACGCAGGCTGATTGGGGAACGTTTCGCGAGAGACTAACGGCCTTTTTAGGACGGCGCGGTTTTTCTTACGGAACCATCGCCCCCCAGGTACGGAAGATTTGGGATGAGATTCAAAACAACCAGAACGAAGACCAGACTCTGACAGAAGAGGAATTGGACAATTATGAATAACCCGTGGATTTGGCTCATGATTATTTTGGCGGACATCATTGTGCTGGGCGTGATCATTTATTTCGTCACGCGCACGATGAACGACCGCTTCCGGCGCGAATTGCAGAGCCGTGCCGATAACGCACTCAATCAGGCCGTGGAAAAGGCCCGCCTCACCGAGATCGAAGCCCGCGACAAAGCGCTGAAGATCCTGCAGGATGCCGAGGCCGAAACCGTCCGCCGGCGCACGGAACTCTCCCGCGAAGAAGAGCGCCTGCAAAAACGCCGCGCTGAAATTGACAGCCGGTCGGATCGGTTGGAGCAAAAGGAGCAGGTGCTGAACAAGCGCCAGAGCGCGCTGGACAAACGCACCAACGAAGTTGAGAAGATGGCTTCAATGCAAAATGAAGAACTGCAGCGCGTCGCCCAGATGACGACCGACGAAGCCCGCGCTGAACTTCTCGCCGGCGCCGAGAAAGAAGCCCGCTCGGATATGGCCCGCATTATCCGCCAGATCGAGGCGGAAGCCCGTTCGGAAGGTGAAAAACGCGCCCGCGAGCTGATCGCGGAAGCCATTCAGCGCGTCGCCTCCGACCACGTATCCAGCGTGACGACTTCGGTGGTGATCCTGCCCAACGAAGAGATGAAGGGGCGCATCGTTGGCCGCAACGGCCGCAACATTCGCGCTTTTGAACAGGCCGCCGGCGTGGATGTGATCGTGGATGACACCCCAGAAGCGGTCACCATCTCCTGCTTCGATCCCATCCGCCGCGAGGTTGCCCGCCGGTCGCTGGACCGCCTGATCCAGGACGGCCGCATTCACCCGGCCCACATTGAGAAGATCCTCAACGAAGAACAGAAGGAAGTTGACCGTGCTGTGATTGAAGCCGCCGAACAGGCCGCCTTTGACGCCAATGTGGCCGGTTTGCATCCCGAAGTGCTGAAAATGCTTGGCCGCCTGCGTTACCGCACCTCCTACGGACAGAATCAGTTGGCGCATGCCGTGGAAGTGTCCAAATTGTCAGCCGTCCTGGCCGCCGAATTGGGCGCCAACGTGGAAATTGCCAAAGCCGCCGGCTTGCTGCACGACCTGGGCAAGGCCATGGATCACAACACCGAAGGCACCCATGCCATGATCGGCGCTGAATTCGCCAAACGCTACGGCGTGCATCCCAAGGTGGTCAACGCTATCGCCGCGCACCATCATGAGGTGGAGCAGGAGACGGTGGAAGCAGTCATCGCCGAAGCCGCCGACGCCATCTCCGGCGCGCGCCCGGGCGCCCGCCGCGAAGACCTGGAGCAGTACATCAAACGCCTGCGCAGCCTGGAAGAAATCGCCAATTCCTTCAAGGGCGTTCAGCAGAGC
>CALMIB010000101.1 GCA_937863945.1 uncultured Longilinea sp. | reverse complement strand
TTTTTGGCTGCCCGCCGGCTACGACCCGGCCAACCGCTACCCCGTGCTGTATTTGCACGACGGCCAAAACCTGTTCATCCCGGCCGAGTCATACACCAAAATCACCTGGGGCGTGGCCGAAACGCTCACTGTGCTGGGCATCGACTGCATCGTCGCAGGTGTGTGGAACGCCGGTCCGCGCCGCGTGCCCGAATACCTGCCCGAAGCGCCCTTTGCGGGGCCACACTTTGATCCGTTGCGCGAGGAGATGCGCGCACAGGCCGGCGAGGCGCCCTGTTCCGAGGCCTACCTGCGCTTCCTGGTCGAAGAGCTCAAGCCGTGGGCCGATGCCAACCTGCCCACGCTGCCCGGCCCGGCGCACACGGCCGTGATGGGCGCCAGCATGGGCGGGCTGATCTCGCTCTACGCGCTGTGCCGCTACCCGCGGATCTTCGGGTTGGCTGGTTGCCTCTCCACGCACTTCCCCATCGGCGCCGGGCAGATCGAGGAGTGGATGCGCGACCACCTGCCGCAACCGGGCAATCACCGCCTGTATTTCGACTACGGCGGGCGCGGCATCGACCGTGAATATGGCGTGCACCACCTGCGCGTGCGCGGATTTTTGGACGCGCTCGGCTGGCGCGAGGGCAGCGATTACCTCATCCGCCGCTTCCCCAGCGCCGCCCACAACGAGCGCGCCTGGCGCAAGCGCCTGCACGTCCCGCTGCGCTTCCTGTTCCCCGAAAAACGTTAACCAACTCTTAACCCGGCCTATCTTGACTTTATTGATCCTGATTTTATAATAGGGTGAGCGGGCAAAAGAGGTGTCCTGGACGGGTTTGCCCCATTTATTGTTTACCGGTAGAATCCATATCAAACGGGTCTGAGCCAATGCGGTTCAGACCCGTTTGAGTTTACCGATCCGGCCGGCTGCTAGCGTTCCAGGGTCAGCGCAACCTGCTGGATGAATTTTTCCGCGTCCAGACCGGCGGTGATCACCGCGGAGCGCACCCCCGGCCCGCGCAGGCCCTGGTCCTCCAGCGCGCCAATGATCTCACGGGCATCCTCGGCGGAAAAATCCGCCGGGATATACTTTTCAAAAAGCGCCGCCACGAAGCGGTCCTGTTCTGCGGTCAGCATGGGTTGGAGCGGGCGTTGCCCGGGGTTGATGTGTGCCATTTCACCTCCAGTGATAAGGTTGGGTACTGGCTTGCCGTCCATACGATAGATCCATTCTTGCACGTCAAAATTCAAAACTGGTTAAGGTTGCTTAAATTTTCCATAAGAAAGAACGCTTAACAAGCGTGTTTATTCTGACCTAACCTAACCCCCTGGCCCCCTTCCCGCACCGGGAAGGGGGCCAGGGGGTTAGGTCCGAAATGTTCAACTCTGATAACCGTTTTATCCTAACAAGAAAAGCAACTGGCGCTGTAACAGGTTTTCACCTGACGAACACGACCATTAAATCATTGACATTCGTGCGCGTGGGACCCGGCCGCAACAGGTCGTCCAGCGCGTCGAAGAACGGGTAAGCGTCGTTGTTGTCCAGCGCGGCGGCGGGGTCCAGCCCCAGCGCGGCGGCGCGGCCCAGCGTTTCGCCGCCCGCCACCGCCCCGGCCGCGCCGGTGGGGCCGTCGCCGCCGTCGGTGGCCAGCGAGACCACCAGCGCGTCGGGCAACCCGGCCAGCCCGGCGGCCGCGCCCAGTGCAACCTCCTGGTTGCGCCCGCCCAGCCCCTGGCCGCGCACCGTCACGGTGGTTTCACCGCCCAAAATCAGGCAGGCCGGCGGCAGCAGGGGAATGCCCTCCCGGCGCACCTGGCGGGCCAGGCGGGCCAGTTCGGCGCCCACCACGCGCGCTTCGCCTTCCTTGCGCGTGGTCAGCACGGCGGCGTTCCAGCCCAGTTCGCGCGCCTTGGCAGCGGCGGCCTCGGCCGCCAGCGCATTGCTGCCCACCAGTTGGTTGCTCACGCGCGCGAAAATCGGGTCGCCGGGCTTGGGCGTTTCGGGCAATTCGCCGCGCAGCCCGCGTTGCAGGTGCGCCAGGATGGCCGGCGGCGCTCCGGACAGCAGCCCGTACTGCTCCAGCGTCTGCCAGGCATCCGCGTAGGTGGTGGGGTCGGGCACGCTGGGACCGGAGGCAATCGCGTCGAGCGGGTCGCCGGCCACGTCGGAGAGGATTAGCGTGACCACCTGCGCCGGGGCCGCCAGGCGCGCCAGCCCGCCGCCCTTGAGCAGTTCGAGGTGCTTGCGCAGCCCATTAATGCGCTGGATGGGCGCGCCGCTGCGCAGCAGCAGCCCGGTGAGCTGCTGAAGGTCGGCCAGCGTAATTCCCTCCACCGGTGCGGTCAGCAGCGCCGAGCCTCCGCCGGAGATCAGGCAGAACACCAGGTCGTCCGGCCCGGCGGTTTGCAGCAGGGCGGCAATTTGCCGCGCGGCGGCCAGGCCGCGCCTGTCGGGCAGCGGGTGGCCGGCCTCCACGGCGCGCACGCGGCGCAGCTCGTTTTCGGCGGGGAGATAGCCGTCCTTGGCCACCACCAGCCCGCGCTCCAGTTGACCGCCCAGGTATTGCTCCAGCGCCAGCGCCATGGGGTAGACAGCCTTGCCCGCGCCCACCGCCAGCACGCGGCGCGAGGCTTTCACCGCCGCCGCGATGCGCTCATCGGCGCGCAGCGCGCGCAGCACCGCCGGATGCGGATCGACCGCGTCCAGCGCGGCCGCCAGCACGGCGCGCACGTCCGCGCCCCAGGGCAGGCTGCGCAGCGTGGCGGTATCCAGAAGGTCTGTTTGCATGGCAACGATTATAGCGCCGAAAAGCTCAACGCAAACCGCCTGTCGTCATTCGATCGCTAAATTTCGCGGGATACCCGAATCACGACTCACGCATCAACGTCTCACGTTAATAAATCGTCGCCAGGAAGGATTTGGTTTTCGGGAAGAGCACCTCCACCAGCGGCTTCCACACGTGCTGCGGCGAGGCATCGGGGTGGCTGACGCTAATTTCGTCCAGCGTGCGGCCGCCCAGCACCAGCGGCACGGCCTGTTCGGGCGGGATGCGCAGGATGGGCTCGGCGGCATGCTTGACGGCAGCCGTCGATTTGAGCGCGCCGCCGCAAAAATCCAACTCAATGTGCTGGCGGTAGAGATCGATGCTGAGCTTGCGCGTCAACCCGGCAAAGGGCGAACCCGCCAGGCGCGCGCTGAGCACCGGCCCCAGGCGGCCCAACAGCGCGGCCATCTCCGGCACGCGCACCTGCCAGGAGTAGGTTCCCAGGCTGGCGGCGCCGTAGGCGCGCGCCAGTTTGAGCAGGCCGCTGGTGGGCGGCAGGTTGAAGCGGATGCCGTCGGCGCTGCTTTCGCGGGCGCGCCGCGCCAGTTCGTTCAGCACCGCCAGGCTGGCCTCAAAGCTCATCTCCGAGCATTCGTCAACGGTGACCAGGTTTGGGTAAAAATGGCTGAGCGGCAGGCGCATGTAGCCGGCGGGCTCGCCCTGCGGCGAAACCACCAGCAGCGTTTCATGTTCCATCTCGTCCGGCTTGCGCAGGTCGCTCAACAGGTAGCGCCAGATGCCCGCGCTGCGCCGCGAGCTGATGTCCAGGCAGACTGCCTGAGATTCATACAGAGCAGCCAGCAGCGGCGCGTCCTCGAGGGTGGCCGGCCGGAAGCTGTAGCCTTCACCGATGGGCGCCGGCACCTGGTCGGGTTGCAGCCGCCAGCCGCCTTCCAGCGGCAGGTGGGCATATTCGTAGCCGTACTGGCGGTAGAAGTAGGGGATGCCCTGGATGATCGAGAGCAGGCAGCCGCGCTCGGCGAAACGCTGCCAGAAGGCGCCCATCATGTGGCGGTTGATGCCGCGCCCGCGGTAATCTTCGCGCGTGCCCACGATGCCCAGTTCGCCCGCCGGCAGATCCACGCCTGAAAAGTGCAGCGTCCAGGGGATCAGGCAGGCCGAGGCGATCACCTCGCCGGCGTCATTTTCCACGTACAACAGGTCGCGACCGCGCGTGTCGGGGTGGGCGGCGAACAGGTTGGCGGTCATGCCGGTCACTCCTTCGCCGTGGATCAGGCCGTTGAAGGCGGCCACGCGCTGCAATTCGTCGTTTGTGGTCACCGAGCGCAGCGTCAGGTCGTCCGGCAGGTCAACTGAATAGATGGGTTCGTTGGATTCAATCACGGCCGCACCTCCTGTGATGCAAATCGGGCAGGACAAAGCCCGCCGGCCTATCCGGGGTTCCACGCACCGGGTAATTCGTGGTTCTCGCGCTCATTCGCCGTATGGTTTGCGTCCCCCGCGGCTGCGCTTCCCCCTTCCCGCCTGACCTGGAAAGACCCTGGGGAGGGGACATGGAAATCGGCTCGACACGACCGGCTTTGTTAGCGAAAGGGCCATCTGCTTATACAATCATTATAGCGTTTCGGCCGCGCGTTGAAACGCCAATTTATGACCTTTGGCAGCCGCACAGGTGAAGATTTCAGGGTGAAATTTGGGGAAAGGCGTCTTACAATCATTAAGCATGGGACGCCGGGCTTTAGCGCGCTTAATTGCCGGCATGGATTCATTCCGCCGCGTCTCGAGGTTGTTTTGCCACCCGTTTCGCATTTCGCATAAGGATGTTCGCTATGAAAAATCGCAACCTGCTGATGATCCCCGGGCCGATCGAGTTTGACCCGGCCGTTCTATCCGCCATGGGCGCGCCGACCACCAGCCACCTGGCGCCCAACTTCGTCGAGGCCTTCGGGCAGGCGCTGGAGCGCACCCGCCAGATCTTCCAATGCCCGGACGGGCAGCCCTTCGTGCTGGCGGGTACGGGCACGCTGGGCATGGATGCCGCCTGCGCCAACCTGGTGGAGCCCGGCGACCGCGCCCTGGTGGTCAATACCGGTTACTTTGGCGACCGCATTGGCGTCATCCTCGAACGCTACGGCGCGCAGGTGACGCACGTCAAAGCAGCGCCGGGCGGGCACCCCGGGCTGGATGAGGTGGAAACGGCGCTCAAGGCGGGCGGCTACAAGGTGATGACCGTCACCCACGTGGACACCTCCACGGGCGTGCTGGCCGACCTGGCCGGGCTGGCCGCGCTCGGGCAGCGCTACGGCGCGCTGGTGGTCGCCGACGGCGTTTGCTCGGTGGCCGGCGAGGACCTGCGCATGAGCGAGTGGGGCGTGGACGTGGCCTTCACCGCTTCGCAGAAGGCGGTGGGCGTGCCGCCGGGCCTGGCGCTGCTGGTGGCCGGGCCGCGCGCGTTGGCTGCGTTCAAGGCGCGCAAGACGCCGGCGGGCAGTTATTACGCCGATTGGGGCAACTGGCTGCCCGTCATGGAAGCCTACGAAGCCCGCAAGACGGCCTACTTTGGCACGCCGGCGGTCAACCTGGTGTTCGCGCTCAACGTCAGCCTGGGCCAGATTCTGCAGGAAGGCCTGCAGGCGCGCTTTGCCCGGCACGCGCGCATCAGCCGTGCGGTCAAAGCCGGCATCGCCGCGCTGGGCATGGGGCAGGTGCCGCTCAGCGACGCCATCGCCGCGCACACCATGACCGCGCCGCGCTTCCCGGCCGGGGTGAACGGCGCCGACCTGCTGCCGCAGGTGAGCCAGGCCGGCGTGACGCTGGCGGGCGGGCTGCACGCCGCCATCAAGAATGAATATTTCCGCATCGGGCACATGGGCGCCGTGTCGCTGGGCGACGCGCTGGCCACCATCGGCGCGATTGAAACTGCGCTGGCCGCCTGCGGCTATGCTTTCCAACCGGGCGCCGGGCTGGCAGCCGCGCAGAAGGCGTATTTGGCGTAGATTAATTGACCGGCTTCTGTAGGGGCGATTCTTCTATCCTTTAAGGATGAATCGCCCCTATATTGTTTCATGAGGTCTATTTATTTCCACCTGACCGCCGCCTCGAAGGCGCGCGTGTCGTTGGAACGGTTGAGGCCCTGCAGCGCCCACAGGTCGCCGTCGGGCGGCACGGGGTTGGCCGTCACGGACACCTCTTCGCCGGGGCGCACCTCGCGGTCGTAGTTGACCTGCAGCCAGTCCAGCGGGCGTTGTCCGATCATGTCCGCCGGCAGGGCGTCGCAGATCCACTCGACGTAGCGGCTGTTGTTGACGTGCCCCAGCATGTCCACCGCCGAATAGGCGGCGCGCACGCGCAGGCGCTCCTCGCCGTCTTCCTGCGCCAGCCCAATCCGCTCGAGCGGTTCGTCCAGCCCAACCCGGTCCGCCGTGGGCAAATCCAGGTCCAACGATTTTGGCGGCAGCATGCGGCGCGCGGTGGCATCCATCACCAGCCAGGCCGAGGTGGCCGCGGCCAACCGCTCGCCGTTTTCCGCCAGCATCTCAAAATCACGGATGTAAAACAGCTTTTGCTGGATGGTCTTCGGCCAGGTGTGGATGGTGACGTGTTCGCCGATGCGCGGAAAGTGAAAAAACTTGAGCTTCATGCGCGCGTGCACCCAGAACAGGTTGCGCGCGTACATGGCTTCGAAACCCACGCCCAGTTTGTCGGCGTGGACGGTGGCGGCTTCGGTGAGGTGTTGGAAAAAAGCCGCCGGCTTCATCTGCCGGTTGACGTCGCACTCGTAACTGTGGACCCGGAAGGTTTCGGCATAAATAGATTCGGTAGGGGTCATCAATTCTTTGGATCGCCTTCCCTGTGCCTGATGGTTGATTTCTTTCCAAGGACGCAAAGCATGTTTGCAATGGTAATCCAAATTGAAGCATTGCGGAAGGCTGCCCGCCGCCGTTAAAAGTTGGGACCCGCCGGGAAGGCGGGCCCCAATTTCAGATCAAACAAGGTGTTTTTGGGCTTAGTCGGTGGCCGAGGGGGCCTGTACCATGCCGCCGCGGCGTTTGGTGATGGCGCGGAAGGTTTCCGCAGCCATCCAAATAGCCAGCACCAGGTAGATCACGCAGACCACCGGGACAATGGCATTGGCATTCCCCGGCAGACCAATCCAGGCGCCATCTTTGGTCGTGTACTGGAGGAACATGCGCACCAGCGCCCAGGAGCTCATGATGAACATGAACACGGCCGGGAAGAAGGTGTACATCCAGGCTTTCTTGTTCTTGGAGGTGTTCATCAACCAGACGGTCAGGCCGATGAGGGCCAGGGCTGCCAGCAGTTGGTTCGAAGCGCCGAAGGTTCTCCAGAACACGCTCCAGGCCGCCACGGGTTTGCCATCGGGGCCGGTGAGGGTGATGAGCATCAGCACAGCGGGGATGCCGCCGATGATCAGGGTCGAGAAGATGCGGCCAAACCAGCCCTTCCAGCCGGTGAGTTCCTGGATGATAAAGCGGCCCAGGCGGGTGCAGATATCCAGGGTGTCATAGACGAAGGTGGTGAAGGCCATCAGGCCGAAGGAGATGCCGAAGGCCGCATCGACGCCGATCAACTTCATGAATTGACCGATACCCGTAGCATACACGAAGTTCGGGGACTTGGTCAGCAGCTCGCTGTCCTTGGTCAGGATCATCACGGTCGAAAGGGCGATCACAGCCACAACGCCTTCCATAAGCATGGCGCCGTAGCCGATGATCTTGGTATCGCTCTCCCGCTTGATCTGCTTGGAGGAGGTGCCGGAGCTGACCAACGCATGGAAGCCGGAGCACGCACCGCAGGCCACGGTGATGAACAACATGGGGAACATGGGGAACCAGAAGGCACTGCCTTCGGAAATGGGGGTCTTAAAGGCCGGGTAATTGACGGAAAAGCCGCCGAACAGGACACCGATGGCCGCCACGATGACGGAGGCATACAGGAAGTATCCGCCCAGGTGGCCGCGCGGTTGCAGCAGTGCCCACACTGGCACGATGGCCGCGACGAAGCAGTAGATCAGGATGATGATGTTCCAGACCTTCTGCGGGGCCAGGCCCAACACGGAGGGCATATCCAACGGGATGAACTTGCCGACATAAATCGCCACAGCCACCAGCGGCAGGAAGATGACCGTCGCCCAGGTCAGGCTGAGCTTGGTGTACCTGAGCAGCAAGCCCATGATGACGGGCAAGGCCAGGTACAGGATGGAGGAGGTGGCGATTGCGCCGCCGCCGACCAGGGTACCGTCGCCAATGTCAACCATGTTCACAAAGGAAGCAGTGGTGATATCGGTGAAGGCCACGATAATCATGATCAACGTGGCCAGGATGAACAGGTTGAACAGGATCCAGGCGCCCTTGGACACGTTGACGCGCACCGTTTCGGTGATCGAGCGGCCTTTGCTGCGCACCGAAGCGATCAATGAACCCCAGTCATGCACGCCGCCGATGAAAATGGAGCCGATGATAATCCAGAGCAGCGTGGGCAGCCAGCCGAACTGGATGCCAGCCAGGATGGGGCCGGTGATTGGGCCGGCCGCGGCGATGGCGGAGAAGTGCTGGCCCAGCAGGAACTTGGGCTCGGTGGGCACGTAGTCAAGCCCGTCTTCCAGTTCAACAGCGGCAGTGGTGTTTTCGTTGTTGAGGAAGTAAACGTTCTTGGCAATGAACGTGCCGTAGGTGCGGTATGCAATGTAGAACAATGCAGAGACACCCAATACAATGAAAATAATGTTCATTGTGCAGAACCTCCTGGCGCAAAACGCGCCAACAAGAAAAATGGGTCGCGCCTGAAGCAGACGCGAGGGCGATGAATGTTGGCGCTCAAGTGAGCGCCACGGCGCAACACTACATATCCCAATGCACAATTAACGCTAACAATAGTTACTGGGGGAAAATGGGGGGGGGGTAGGGAGGAAACAGAGCGCTTATGAAAAAAAGCGCACGATGAGGAATACACTCATCTGAGTTTATTTTAGATTTATACCGTCACATTTCAATCCTGACTTTCCTCACATATTTTTCGACGTTTTCGTGGTGCATTTTCTGTTTTCTTCATGCGGGCACAACCCTTTTTTCGGCGGGTAGTTAATTCTGGCGATGTCCTGTGCGTGCAGGCGCGGAAGTTTCTGGTATGATTGCCCCTGTTTAACTTATTTACCAGCGAGCTTGACAAGCGAGTTTGAGATGAATAAAGGTGTTCTGTCTGCTGCCGGCGCTTACGCGCTGTGGGGATTTTTTCCCATCTATTTCAAAGCCATCCACGCGGCGCCCGCCGACCAGATTGTGGCGCACCGCTTTGCCTGGTCCTTCCTGTTCCTGATCGCGTTGGTGCTGCTGCGCCGCGAGCTGCCCGCGCTGCGCGCCAGCCTCAACCGGCGCACGCTGCTCACCTACCTGGGCGCGGGCATTCTGTTGGTTGGCAACTGGGGCCTGTACGTGTGGGGCGTGAACAGCGATCATGTCATCGAAACCAGCCTGGGCTATTTTATCAACCCGCTGGTCAGCATGCTGCTGGGCGTTGTTTTCTTAAAGGAGCGCCTGCGGCCCATGCAGTGGCTCGCGGTGGCGATGGCAGCAGCCGGCGTCCTGTACCTGACCCTCAGTTTTGGCCGACCACCCTGGATTGCCCTGGGCCTGGCGCTGACTTTTGGCTTTTACGGGCTGATAAAAAAGCTGGCTCCGCTGGATGCGCTACCCGGCCTGGCCCTGGAAACCGGCTCGCTGTTCGCGCTGGCAGTAATCTACCTGCTGGCAGCCGAGCTGCGCGGAGTGGGCAGCTTTGGGCACGTGGCTCCTCAAACCAACCTGCTGATTGCGCTTTCCGGCATCATCACGGCCGTTCCGCTGCTGTTGTTTGCCGAAGGCGCGCGGCGGGTGCCGCTCAGCACGCTGGGGTTACTGCAATACACCACGCCAACCCTGCAGTTTTTGATCGGTGTTTTTCTGTATAACGAACCCTTTACCAGCCATCAACTCATCGGTTTCAGCGTCATCTGGCTGGCATTGATCCTGTTTTCTACGGAGAGCCTGATTACCACGCGACGGTTTGGGGCAAACGCACCCGCCGATTGAATACCAAAATTACCCTGCGCGGCGACCGCGCTTTTCATATATAATGAAGAGGGTATTCCCTGCCAGTTTTCATCTCCGCCTGGAGGTGGTTTATGACTCTGTACCACGGCCCCGACTTGAGCCTGGGCCCGGTTTCTCTGTGCCTGCCGGACGTACATGAAATTGAAAATGCTCCGGCAGCCCCGGATATACTGGAAGCACGCTCACAGTGGCTTGCGCGCGCTCTGCAGGGACCGGAAACACTCTATTTTGCCATCCGCGTGGACGGTCTGTTGGCCGGGCAAATTTTTCTCCACGAACTCGGCCAGCAGCCCGACGAAGCACAGGTGGGTTTGCATCTGTTTGACCCAACCATGCGCGGGCGAGGAGTCGGCGCGGCCGCGCTGGCGCTGCTGCAAGGCTATGTGGCCACCCACACCCACCTGAAGCGGCTTTCTTTTGTGACGGCCGCCAACCACACCGCTGCGCGGCGCGCCGCCGAGAAGTGCGGCTATAAATATAAGGAGCCTTCCCCCAATGACCCGTTCGAGGTGATTTACCAATGGGAAGTGCCCCAAAAAACGCTCAAAGCTCGCAATTAATCTCTTCTCTCGAGGTCTGCATGAACCCCACGCTCGAACTGCTCAACCGCCGCCGCTCG
>CALMIB010000100.1 GCA_937863945.1 uncultured Longilinea sp. | reverse complement strand
AAATGCGCTATGAATAATCCTATTGAAAAGAAAATATCTAATTTGCGCATAGCCATACTATGGATTGTCCTTGGATTGATCGCCGGGATCGCCCAGGGGTGTCAAAGCCGGCCGGCTGAAACCACTGCGGTGCAATTGGTTGGCCTGCCCGGGCAAACTGGTCAGGGCTTTGACCGCGTGACCGGACCGCTCGATTTTTCCTTTCCGCAGGACCACGGCCCACATCTGACCTACCAGACCGAGTGGTGGTATTACACCGGCAACCTGCAAACCGAGCAAGGGCAGCGCTTTGGTTACCAGTTGACATTTTTCCGGCGCGGACTGGTTCCGCCAGCCGAGGTGGTTGGCACGGGTTCGGCCTGGAGAACGAGTCAGGTCTATTTTGCCCACTTTGCCATCAGCGACATCGCCGGGAAGCAGTTCCAGTACGCAGAGCGGTTCTCGCGGGGAGCAGCTGGCCTGGCGGGCGCCGAGGGCGAGCCGGCTTTTTCGGTGTGGCTGGAAGACTGGTCAGTTAAACAACTGGATGAGATAACTTACCAGCTTCAGGCAGCCGCCGACGGTTTCAGCCTGAATTTGCGGTTGGTGGATCAGAAGGGCCCCATATTGCAGGGCGACCGGGGCTACAGCCCCAAAGGCTCCATGCCTGGAAATGCTTCAGCGTACCTCAGCCAGACCCGGCTGGAGGCGGTGGGGGAGGTCACGCTTGCCGGAGAGCAATTTCCGGTCAAGGGTTGGAGCTGGATGGACCATGAATTCAGCACCAGCGCGCTGGCGGAAGGCCAGGTGGGTTGGGATTGGTTCTCCATTCAACTGGATGACGGGAGCGAGTTGATGCTGTTCACTTTGCGGCGGGAGGATGGCACAACGGATCCATTTTCTGCCGGTACCTGGATTGCCCCGGATGGGAGCACGCAAGCGTTGGCCCGCGACGATTTTTCCATTCAATCCACGGCGGAATGGCGCAGCCCGCATTCCGGCGCGGTGTACCCGGCTGGTTGGCATGTGAGCATTCCGGCCCTGGATTTGGATCTAACGATCGCGCCGCTGATGAGCGACCAGGAGCTGAATCTCTCGTTTGTTTACTGGGAAGGCGCGGTGACCATACAAGGCCGACACGGCAGCCAACTGGTCGAGGGATATGGGTATGTCGAACTGACCGGATATGCAAAATCAATGCAAGGCCAGTTTTAAACGAAAAGTGGGCGGAACAGGACTCGAACCTGCGACCCCATCTGTGTAAGAGATGTGCTCTAACCAACTGAGCTATCCGCCCGGGCAGCCAATATTATACCGGAAGGTAGCCGAAACGTTAAGGTTTCAGACGTAAAAAAGTTCGCTAAAAAATGCTAATCCATCCAGCGAACCCAGCCATTAAGGGTCGACCCATGGTCGACCCTTAATGGCTGGGGCGGTTCTATGCGTCCGCCCACTACTTGGCTCCCCTGCGCAGGGGCACTCCATGAATGTGATTAGCGCAATTGTGGCTCAATCAAGCCGTAAGATCCATCCAATCTTCGGTAAAGAACATTAATCGAATTCGTGGAGGCGTTATAAAAGATGAAGAAGTTGTCATGCCCCAGCAATTTCATCTGTTCGATGGCCTCCAATTCATCCATCGGCACCAGGTCAAATTTTTTCCGCCGGGCAATGATTGGGGCGGCTTCTTCTTCCGAAACAGGCTCCATCTTGACGACCTCAGAGGCAGGGGTTCCGTCACCGCGGCCACGATTGCGCTTGCCCTTGAGTCGCTCGGCTTGTCGCTGCATTTTTTCAACTGCAGCATCAATGGCGGCAAAAATATCATCGGCACGTTCCTCGGTTCGCAGGATATACCCCTTCCCATGAATGGTGATTTGAGCCACCTGCCGGTCCGCCGCACTCCGCGCAGCTTTGACGTAAGCCAGATCCACGCGTGTGGACTCGACATCGCTGATGTAGCGGTCAAGCTTCGCGACTTTTTTCTGGACGTATTCATTAATTCGTTCGGTTACTTCCAAATTCCTGGCGTAGACGTCAATTGTGAGTGCCATTGGTCCCTCCTAAAAAATGGGTAGATGCGATGCGGTTACCTCACCTGGTTGATGTGCATCGTCGGCAGGATTGTTGGAAAAATCCTGCAGCACTGCCCTGGCAAGGGTCAACCCGTAAACGGATAAAGCGCCCGCTGCATGGAGCGCACTTGCACATGCCCGAATTGTAGATCCGGTTGTGGTGACATCATCAATGACCACGACCGTTTTGTTTTTTACAAGATTTGCGTTAGCCCAGAATGCTTCTCGGACGTTTATATCACGTTCCTTTGCCGATAACCCAACCTGCGACCGAGTCTCGCGTGTTCGCTTGATTGCCTGGGGAATGAATGGAATCTGCAATGCCAAGGCCAACGGTCTGGCTAGCAGGTTACTTTGATTATAACCTCGTTCGATAAGATGTGCATTAGATAATGGCACCGTGGTGACTCGCTCCAATGGCCAGTTCAAACTTTTAGCCAGGTCGATCAGGTGTTTGGAGAGCGATTCTCCAAGTCCCATGTCACGATCATATTTCAACCGGTGGATGGCATTTCGCACCGGGCCTTTGAAAATAAAAACCGAGCGCAACTGCCGAAAAGCGGGCGGCTCATCGGTGCAGCGGTGGCAGACGGTGCCGCCCGGTTGAGGGTTTCCACAGATGGGGCAAATTTCGGCAGGCAGATTTTCAGCGCTGCTTTGACAGGTCTCGCACCAACGGTTACCAAACTGGCCGCAGCCACCGCAATACGGTGGGTAGATCCAATCGAGGGCTTCCCACATCAAATGGTACAGAAAGAACGCTGAGGGCTTATCTGTGCCCGACAGCTTCATACGATTGGCTCCGTTTTTTTATAAACCAAACATTTGACCCAGGCCGGAGTTCATGAGTCTTAACGCGGCCGGGGTCAAAAGAACAATCATCAAAGAGGGAAAGATGAGCAATGCCATTGGAATGAGCATTTTAATGGGGGCCTTGTGTGCTTCTTCTTCTGCCAACTGGCGGCGTTTGACCCGCATTTGATCTGATTGGATGCGCAACACTTTTGCGAGGCTGACGCCTAACTGCTCGGACTGAATGACAGCCGCAACAAAGCTGGTCATTTCGGCCAGGCCAATCCGGTCAGCCATATCGCGCAAGGCTTCACGGCGCAACTTACCCAGTTGAATTTCGGTGATCACGCGGGCAAATGCCAGCGATAATTCATTTTGCCATTTTTCACTGACTTTCGACATGGCGGCGTCAAATCCAAGGCCAGCTTCAACGCAAACCGTCAATAAATCGAGCGCATCCGGCATTGCTTTGCGAATGTTTTTTTGCCGCTTTTGAATTTGCGAGGTCAGCCAGAGTTGCGGAAAGTAAAAACCGAGCGCGGCAAAGATGATGACGAAAAGCAGCAATTGCCCGGTGGCAACTTTGGTGGGGCCGAGCGTAAAGACCAGGGCAACGATGCCGCCAAAAGCGATCCCGGCGATGAACTGCATGGATAAAACCATCGTCGGGTCAAGCTTCGCCGGACTCCCGGCCAGTTCCAACTTGCGCGAAATGGAGTTTAAAGCATTTTGTGGGGTAAACCGGATGGCCAATTCGCCCAGTTTTCGCGCGATAGGGTAGATGACGCGTTCCGTGAACGGTTGGGACAGTTCCAGTTTGCGCAAGTCAACAGTTTCGCCTTTGGCTGTGAACTCTTCCAGTCGGTTCTGCAAGGCGCGATTATCGATCATCTCAGGGGTCCGTAAGCCAATCACGGTCAACGCGATTGCGCCGCCAAGAATGACCAGGATCAGGATAATGACAGGGACCATCTGTTCTCTCCTCTCCGCTTAAACTTCAATCTGGCCCATTTTATTCATCACAAAGTAACCGGCGATGATAAACAAAGCGCCAACTCCCAGGGCAATATACCCACACGGAATGGGTGTGTTATTTGCAGGCAAGAAAAACGTTTGCATATATTCGCGATTCAGAAGGTAGAGGATACCCATCACGAAGAGCGGCAACGCCGATAGGAACCGGCCCGAATACATAGCCTGGGTGGTGAGAACGCGGATTTCACCTTTGATGCGGACGCGCTCCCGGATGGTAAAGGAAATGGTGTCCAAGATTTCAGCCAGATTGCCGCCAACTTCGCGCTGTACATTGATTGCTGTGACAATTAAATCCAGATCATCACTGGGAATGCGGGTGAGTAAATTAGCCAGTGCACGTTCCATGGGAACGCCGAGTTGCATTTCCTGCACAACGCGGCGAAATTCATCGCTGATCGGGCTTGGAAGTTCTTTGCTGACGGCTTCCATGGCCTGCATTGTCGAGTAACCTGCGCGCAAGCCATTTACCATCAGGTTGAGCATATCGCCCAGTTGTTCGTTGAATTTAATCAGGCGTTTTCCTTGGAGACTTTTTACATAGATTCCGGGTAGGAACGCGCCGATCAATGCACCTAACAGGCCCATCAGGATAATTCTACCCGCAAGGAAAAAGAGGATGAAGCCAACAGCAAATGCGACCAGGACGATTACAGCGATGTATTCGCCTGATTTGAGCTTCAGGTCAGCCCGTGCGAGCATTTTGGAAATCTGGTCGCCGTAGGATGATTTCTCTACGCGCTGGTTGAACCAATCGGTTAATGCAGCGCTCCTTTCTTTGTTGCTTTGTTCAATGACATGACCGGCAGAAAGGTAACGGTCGAGGCGTTGATCAACCTCAGTCTTTTCAGCTCGAATGGAAACGACCAGACCAATAAGAAGCGTAAGGAATGCAAAGCTGCCACCAATGATCAGAATGGTAATCGGGTTTATACCATCGAGCATATCATCCTCTTTCTGAGAAAGACATCAAAGGTTTTCCGCTTTTAGAACCGGCGCCGTTCGCCGATACCAAAAATCGATGGAGGCAGATGAATTCCAGAAGCTTCTAGCCGTTCGATGAATTTGGGGCGCAGACCGGTGGGGCGCAACCGTCCCTGGATACGATTATTTTCCAGACCGGTCTGTTCAAACACGTACAGATCGGTCATAGTGATGATATCACCTTCCATGCCGGTCACTTCCGTGATGTTGACAACCTTACGGGTGCCATCGCGAAGACGTTCCTGATGGACGACCAGATCGATCGCGGAGGCAACCTGTTCGCGGATGGCGCGCACAGGCAAATCCATGCCGGCCATCAGCGTCATGGTTTCCAAACGGGAAAGCGTATCGCGGGGAGAGTTAGAGTGCGCCGTGGTCATGGAGCCGTCATGGCCGGTGTTCATCGCCTGAAGCATGTCCAATGCGGCTTCATCGCGAATTTCACCGACGATGATCCGGTCGGGGCGCATGCGCAGTGCATTGATCACCAGCGCGCGGATGGTGACCTCACCGCGGCCTTCAATGTTCGGTGGGCGCGATTCAAGTGTCACCACATGATCCTGCCGGAGTTGGAGTTCAGCCGCGTTTTCAATGGTGACGATGCGTTCGTCCGCGGGAATAAACGCTGAGAGAACATTCAACAGAGTGGTCTTACCGGAACCGGTACCGCCAGAAATGATGATATTGATGCGCGCCTTTACGCAGGCATCTAAAAATTGAATTGATTCGGGGGTCAGGCTACCAAAGGATATCAGTTGATCGACGGTGATGGGGGTTTTTGCAAATTTACGGATGGTCAGTACCGGACCAACCAGCGAGATCGGTGGAATGACTGCGTTGACACGAGAACCATCTGGCAGACGGGCATCCACGTATGGACTGGATTCGTCAATGCGACGGCCGAGCGGCGCAACAATGCGCTCAATAATGCGCATGACATGTTCGGTGCTTTCAAAGGTGAGCGGCACGCGGAATAATTTACCCTTGCGTTCGACATAGATGTTCTTTGCGCCGTTAACCATGATTTCCGTGACAGATTCATCATCAAGAAGGGGCTGCAAAGGCCCAAACCCCAAGATTTCAGCGGCGATTTGCTCGAACATGCGGGCGCGTTCAGGCCGGGAAAGGACAATATTTTCTTCGTTAAGTATCTGCTCAAAGAGTTCCTGGATTGTACTTCTCACATCCGCGGCTTTGGAAATATCCATGGACGGATCAAGTGTGGACAAAAGTTTTCCCTGAACTCGGTTCTTCAGATCCTGATAAGTGTCCTGATTGTTTTGAAGGCCAGACGAAGAAATCCTGCGGGCGGGTGCAGATTGCCCGCCGCTGTCTGAGCCACCAGATTTTGAAGGCGTTTGGCCGTTGTCATTTTGAAGCCGTTTTAAGATCGACATGGGCTATGCTCCCAGCATTATTTCTTTTTAGGTGGTGAATCAATTTCAGTAGCGGCCAATTGATCGAGCCTCTGGCGGCATAAGTCCGCAAGGGAGAAAATGGAACGGGCAATCGGGGATGCTTTTTGTTCGATGATAAATGGCACGCCCTTGTTGATTGACACTGGTACAATGCGTTCTTCAAGCGGAATTGCCAGTGAAATCTCCTGACGCAGACTTTCGCCGACCTTTTCTGGCGTGATCGCGATTCGCTTGTCGTACCGGTTCATCACAAACAGGATGCGCTTCCGGTTGATCCCGGTCGCATCGGAGATGCCTAGAAAAAGATTGATGCTCTTGATGGCTGGAATATCCTGCGTGGTTAACAGGATGATCAGGTCGGCAATGTCAAGCGCGGATTGAACCGTTTCTGTTAAATAACTGGTCGTATCCACTACGATATACGCGTAGATCTGACGCAGATATTGGAGCAGTTTGGAAAACTGTTCGCCATCCACTTCTTCACTATACTCAGGGCGGGGCGGGGCCGCAAGAATGTGTAATCCAGAGGTGGCGTGCGTGACCATCACTTCCTGAACGATATCCGGGTCCAACTCATCTACGCGGGGAGCCAGGTCCAGGATCGTGTTTTTGCCCTGTTCATTCAGGAAGACCGCTACATCGCCAAACTGAAGGCTGCCATCCACCAGGCAGGTTTTTTCTGCCGACTGAAAAGCGATCGCCAGATTGGTTGCAATGGTGGTACGGCCTGTGCCGCCTTTGGGACTATAAATGACGATCACTTTGCCTTTTTTGCCAATCATTGGCGTGGCAACCGGCGTACCGTTAGGCCCGGGGATGGTGGTAAAGCCGGACGTGGATTTTTGCCGTTCATCGTGGGCCATTGCGCCCGCACGGCGGATAGCCGATGTGAGCTCATCAATCATCGGCGGCTTGGTGAGAAAATCACGCGCGCCGACCAACATGGCTCGGCGCATGTAATTTGGGTCGCTTTGGACAGAGAGGATCACCACCTGGGTGAACGGGACTTTTTTTCGAATGGCTTCGGTGGCTGTGATGCCATCCATGTCGGGCATGTTGATGTCCATCAGGATAACATCCGGCTTTTGTTGATTCGCAAGATCAATGGCTTCCCGACCTGTCCGTGCTTCCGCGATCACTTCAATCGAAGTGTCGAATTGGAGCAGGCGTTTCAGATTGTCACGTGTTTCAGCGATATCGTCGACGATAAGAACGCGAATCTTTTCCAAAGCTGGCATACACTCTCCCGATCATCGATATCCGGTGGAGATCCTCTCCTCTGATTGGTGGCAGGATTTGATCGCCGGTAGGATTGCTTTACTGAGGCGTGCCCTCGGCCGCAGGTGCCAGGGCATCCGCTGAAGGAAGAATGCCGTAAGGAAGCTTGACAGGCAGCGGGATGTTCTTTTGATCAAGAACGAACTGAATCGTGACCGCATCCGTGGAGATCGTTTGGGTATCTCCGGCGCTTCTGAGTGCGACTGTCATTTTAACGT
>CALMIB010000099.1 GCA_937863945.1 uncultured Longilinea sp. | reverse complement strand
GGTCATCCGCATCGTCGCCGAGGGCTCTTATTCCTACCCCAATTTCACCACCTACACCGAAATGGGCTACGGCTCCGGTTTTATCGTGGATGAAAGCGGCATCGCCGTCACCAACAACCACGTGGTTACCGGCGCCGGCCGCATCAAGGTTTACTTCAGCGATGACGACAAGGCTTACAACGCGCGCGTGCTGGGCGTGTCAGAATGCTCCGACCTGGCCGTGATCGATATCGAGGGCGACGGCTTCCCCTTCCTCGAATGGTACGACGAGCCCCCCGAACTGGGCCTGGAAGTCTATTCGCTGGGCTACCCGCTGGGCGACCCCAACTTCACCCGCCACAAGGGTGAAATCTCCAAAGAACAGACCGACGGCAACACCAGTTGGACCGCGGTCACCGAAGTGATCGAGCATGACGCCATCATCAACCCCGGCAATTCGGGCGGCCCGCTGGTCACCGAAGACGGCAAGGTGGTGGGCGTCAACTACGCCAGATCGGTGGAGTACGATATGTACTTCTCCATCCCCGCCAGCGAGGCAAAGGACATCGTGGCCGACCTGCGGGAGGGCAAGGACGTGAACTCGCTGGGCATCAACGGCGAAGCCATGATGGCTGACGACGGCTCGTTCTCAGGCGTGTGGGTTTACTCGGTGGAATCCGGCTCGCCCGCCGACAAGTCCGGCATCGAACCCGGCGACTTCCTCACCTCGCTGGAAGGCATTCAGCTCGGCCGCGACGGCACGGTGACCGATTACTGCGACGTGCTGCGCTCGCACAGCAGCAATGACACGCTGGATGTCAAGCTGATCCGCTTCGGCACCGGTGAGATCACCGGTGAGATCATGGAAGGCCAGATCAACGGCCGCGAACTGGAAGTCACCAGCGACCTGGATTACAGCGGCGATACCGGCGACACCGGCGATACCGGCGACACCGGCGAAGCGCCTGCGTTCTTCACCGAAGAATTCGACACCGACCTGCCTGACTGGACCTACTTCTGGTTTGGAGATGAGAACGACTTCAGCCTGTACACCGACGGCGGGCAGTTGATGTTTGACATCACCGCGCGCGACACCTACGTGTACCTGGCCTATGACCCGTATTTCTACGGCGACGTGCGACTGGATGCCCAGGTGGAAAACATGGGCGCCAACGACAACGCCTTCAGCCTGTTCTGCCGCTACCAGGACGGCGTGGGCTGGTACGAGTTGAACGTCACCAGCGGCGGGCTGTGGTCCATCCTGCGCTACGACGAGGCCGACAATAACTTTGTCAACCTCTACAACGGCGGTTCCAACGCCATCAACATGGGCCGTGGGATGACCAACATCTTCACCTTCCAGTGCTCCGGCAACCAACTCTCTGCGGCCGTCAACGATGTGCTGCTGAAGACCGTCACCGACAATTACTTTGACGAAGGCCAGGTCGGCCTATCGGCGTCGTCCTTCCAGGCCGGCACCGCCTCGGTCGGCTTCGACTGGCTGGTGATCAGCGAGCCGTAGCAGAACGCAGGTTGTGGGCCCTCTTTCGAGGGCAGGACGTAAATCGTGAGCCGCATTGCTACGGCTCACGATTTATTTTGTGAGATACAACGGTAATGGCGATGCGTGATGTCAGACCGGCCCTCACGAGTCTTACCCGGTTGGCTGCGCCGCCCCGTTTACTCGCCTTCTTTCACCCGGCGCAGCGCGAAAAACGCCAGCCCATTGAACCCCGCGGCGGCCAGCAGGTTGGCCCAGAAGCCCAGCGCGTAAAGCTGCGGCCCCAGCAGCGCCCCGGCGCCGCGGCCCAGCGAGAAGGCCATGATGTTGGCCGCCATCAACGTGGCGCGCGCGCCTGGCGCCACCGCCGAAATGAGCGGCAGGCAACTGACCATTGTGAACTCGAACGTCAGGTAAAACAGGAACAGCCCCAGCAGCGCGCCCCATTCGCTGCGTCCCAGCAGCCCCAGCAGCAACGCAGCCAGCGTGTTGGCAGCGATGCCAATGCCCACCGCGCGGCGCTTGCCCAGTCTATCCACCAGCGCCACGGTCAGCGATTCGCCGCCCAGCTCCGAAAGCCCGATCACCGCGGCCGAGGCGGCCAGCGCGCCGAGCTGCAGCCCGAACGAATCCTCCAGCCACACGCCAAACATCAGGTTGATCACCTCGTTAGCGGCGGTCAGCGAAAAGCCCATCAGCAGCGCGGCCAGCGCGGCCGGCAGGGTCAGCACCTGGCGCAGCCCGCCGGGTTGCAGCGACCGGCCGTTGCCGTCCTGCTGCAGCACCGGTTTGGCATTGGGGATGAACAGCGCGATCACGATCAGGCAGGCCACGCCCAGCCCGGCCAGCAGCGCGAAGGGCGCCGGCCAGCCTTGCCCGCCCAGCAGCCAGCCCAGCACCGGCACCCCGGCGATGAAGGCCAGCGACCAGCTCAGCTCGGTGACGGCCATCACCCGCCCGCGCCGCGCGTAGGGCACCCGGTCGCCCAGGTAGGCCTGCATGGCCGGCAGGAAGACGTAGTTGCCCAGTTGGGTCAGCAGCAGCGCCAGGACGAAGGTGCCCAGCGAAGGAAACAGCGCCACCGCGCCTGCGCCGAGCGTGTAGAGGCCCAGTCCCAGCAGCATGCTCACCTTGCGGCCGCGCCGGTCGGCCAGCGGCGCCAGAAACGGCGCGGCCAGCCCCAGCAGCGAGCGCCCGGTCAGCACCAGCGAGAAGGTCTCCACGTCCACGCCCAGCCCGCGCGCGAAGGCGGTCAGGAAGGGGTACACCATGCGGTAGGCGCTGTTGAGCCCCACGCGAATCAGCGTGAACAGCCCGACCTGTACCGTTAAAGAGGGTTTATTCACGGATGCGGCTTACGGTTCGATCTCAGCAACCGATCCGAGGATGCGCGAGGGGCGGTAGGGATAGCGCGCCACGTCCTCGCGGCGGGTGACACCGCTGAGCACCAGATAGGTTTCCAGCCCGCTCATCACCCCGGCGATAATGTCGGTGTCCATGCGGTCGCCGATCATGACAGTGTCCTCGGAGTGCATATCCAGGAAGTTGAGCGCGGTGCGCATCATCAGCGGGTTGGGTTTGCCAACAAAGAAGGGCGCCACGCTGGTGGCCTTCTCGATCAGCGCGGCCATGGCGCCGCAGGCCGGCACAATGCCGCCCTCGGAGGGCCCGCTCGCATCGGGGCTGGTGGCAATGAAGCGCGCTCCGGCGACGATCAGGCGCACGGCTTTCTTTACAAACTCGTAGTTATACGCAAAGGTATCCCCCAGCACCACGTAATCAGGCTCGATGTCGGTGAGGATGAAACCGGCATTGTGCAGCGCGGTGGTCAGCCCGCTCTCGCCAATCACGTACACCTTGTTGCCGGCGTTTTGCTTCTGCATAAACAGCGCGGTGGCCATGGCCGAAGTGAAGATGCGCTCGGGGTTCACGTCCAGCCCGTTGGATTGCAGGCGGTGGGCCAGGTCGCCGGGCGTGTACATGGGATTGTTGGTCAGGATGAGGAACTTGCGCTCGCGCTCGCGCAGGCGCTGGATAAACTCCGGCGCGCCGGGGATGGGGTGCCGGCCGCTGACCAGCACGCCGTCCATGTCGATGAGGTAATTTTTCGCGGTCATAGGAAAAATGCTTTCTGAATGAACACAGGTTTTGCTTTGATTATACCGGCTGAATGCGGTTTGTTGGCGTCAATCCGGCCGCCGCGCTTCTATTTCCGCGAGCGCGCGGTAGTATCACGAATCTTGATGGCGCCGGTCTGCGACCGCGCGCCTCTTCATCTTCGGTCTGCGACCCGCGGTTGATAACGCGGCACGGATGGTGGGCTAAAAGGCGATTCACCAAAGCGTGCTCGCAGTGACGACGGCCGTCGTTCTTCCCCGCCACCCGGGCCATTCACCCCCATGATTTGCCGTGCCTGCGAGAAACACATAGGCCTGCCCGGTCCAGGGCACGGCGGTCATTCTTCTCGTAGTGACGACGTCAGTCGTTCTTCGGTGCAAAATGGTCCGTGCCCCTACATCTCACCCCCGGCCCGAAACGCCGGTCGGGGCACGGCTGTGCAGGCAGCGGACGCCATTCACCCCCATGATTTGTCGTGCCTGCGAGAAACATATGGGCCTGCCCGGTCCAGGGCACGGCTGATCCGTCTGTACCCGCATTGGTTTGATCTTTGCCGCTGTGCCCCTACATTTCATCCCCGGCCCGAAACACCGGCAGGGGCACGGCTATGCAGGCACCGGCCGCCATTCAACCCGTGATTTGCCGTGCCCGGGAGACAAAACATGGGCCTGCCCAGTCCAGGGCACGGCTAATCCGTTCATGGCAGCATTGGTTTGATCTTTGCCGCCGTGCCCCTACATCCCACCCCGGCCCCAAACGCCGGTCGGGGCACGGCTGTGCCCGCAGCGGCCGCCATTCACCCCCATGATTTGCCGTGCCCGGGAGACAAACATAGGCCTGCCCGGTACAGGGCACGGCTAAACCGTCTGTACCCGCGTTGATTTGATCTTTGCCGCCGTGCCCATACATCTCACCCCCGGCCCAAAACACCGGTGGGGCCTGCCCGGATTTCGAGTTGGG
>CALMIB010000098.1 GCA_937863945.1 uncultured Longilinea sp. | reverse complement strand
GTGGAGGTGACGGTTACAGTAGGCGTATCGGTGGCGGTGCCGGTGGGGGTGGGCGTGCGGGTTTCGGTGGGCGTTGGCGACATGGTCAGCGCAGCCTCATAGGTCAGCACCACCTCCGAAAAAGGCACCGGCGTCAGTACGTAATTCAGCGAATCCTGCAGGAAGGCGGCCAGCGCCGCCTGGCGCGGCAGCAGCACGGTCACGTCCACCTGGTCGGGCACCTGCCAGGGATCGAAAAGGGTGGAATCGATGAAAAACGAGCCGATATGGTCGGGCGAACTCAGCCGCAGCATCAGCGCGACTGAATTCAGGATGGTTTGCAACTCCAGGTTGGTTTCGATGTACGGCCGGTAGTTGGCGTACAGCTCGGGGATGCGCGCCAGCCCGCCGCTGGAGGTCATGCGCAGGAAGATTTCGATCAGGGCTTCCTGCTGGCGCAGGGCGCGGTCGCGCTCGCTGCCGGTGGGGTTGGCGCTGACGTAGCACAGCAACTCGTCACCGCTCAGGTTGACCAGCCCGCCGCCCAGCATGCCGCAGGAGCGCTGCAGGTTGGTGAGCACGTTCACTTCCAGCCCGCCCAGCTCGTCGATGAACTGGATCAGGTCGTCGGGGTGCACCAGGACGTAATGCTGCGGACGGATGCCCAGGTTGTATTCGAGCGTGTCGGCCAGCATGCGGAAGCCGCCCACGGCATAAGCCGTGCTGATGCGTTGCATGGTGTAACCGGGAATGTTGACAAACAGGTCGGGCGGGATGGAGATGAGCGCGGCGCGCCCCAGGCGCGGATGATAAACCGCCAGGGTGATCAACTCGGTGCGCCCAACGTAGGGCGAGTAGCGGCTGGTGCCCAGGATCACCAGCGCCTGCACCTCGTCGGGCAGGCTGACGCCGCCGATGGGAGCCGGAATGGGGGTGATGGGCGTGAGCCGCGGCGGCGCGTAGGTGCCGCGCCCGGCCGGGGAGGGCGTGAGGGTGGGCAGCGGCGACGGCGAAGGTGAAAACGTGGCGCTGGGAACGGGCAGCGTCGGCGCGGCGGTTGGCGCGGCAGGCCGGCAGGCCGCCAGGGCCAGCAGCAGGCCAAATGCCGCAATCCACGGCCAGGCGCGTCGCAGGGAAAGGGCTTGTTTCATCATGAACGGCTCAAACTGTAGGCATTATAGCGCAGAAAGAGCGCGCCAGATTGGAACCAAATCCGCAACTTGAGCGTCTTAAGTGCGTATACATAATTGAGTGAGGATGCCCCGCAAGGCTGCGCCTGACAGAACTGTAAGTGAAGTGTCAACCCTACTTCCTTATAATAATAAATGAAAGCACACAGGCGCAATGCAGGGGGAAGCGGATCAATGCGGCCTGGTCGAATGGATAGCTGAGACCTCCCTCAAAAGATGTATGCCGGATCTCGCCGGATGAGCGATGCTTTTTGCAATCTGGCGGGTTAATATCATAAATGGGCAGTCACGCTTTTACCTGTGTGCCAGGGCTGCCCGACAGGAGGAGGTGCATGATGGCATCCGTAGTTTATCTGGTAGTCGGAGTGATCTTCTTGATGTTCGTCGCCTTTAGCTTCGTCGCAACTGATCAAAATACCGACCGATAAGTGAGCATGACGATCGACACAACCGACACAACGACGGGTTTGAATTCACCTTCCGGTATCCACCGGCAGGGTACTTAACCTAGCCTGCCTCCTGGCACAGGACGGCGGGCATATCGCTCCGCTGTCCCTGCTGACAGCTCTCCACCTTCTGCCGCGGACCCGTTTGGGCCCGCGGTTTTCATGTGCGCCGCGCCAGGCCGGTGGAAGACCCGCGCGGCCGGTTTTGCGGCCCGGCAAGTGTGATAGAATCAACCCAATGCGCTTGAAAATCGTGCTGGCATCCAATTCGCCGCGCAGGCGGCAGTTGCTGGGCTGGCTGGGCATCGACTTTGAGGCCCGCCCGGCCGACATCGACGAATCACCGCGGAGCGGCGAGCTGCCGCAGCCGTATGTGCTGCGCCTGGCCGAGGGCAAAGCGCGCGCCGCGGGCGCCTGCCGGCCGCAGGGCTGCCTGGTGCTGGCCGCCGATACCATCGTGGCGGACGGGGCCGCGCTGCTGGGCAAGCCGACCGGCGCCGATGAAGCGCGCGCCATGTTGAGCGCGCTGCGCGGGCGGGTGCACCAGGTGCACACGGCCCTGGCGCTGCTCGACCCGACCGGCGGCGAACTGCTCACCGAGTTGTGCAGCACCGACGTGCCCATGCGTGCCTACAGCGATGCCGAGATGGATGCTTACATCGCCAGCGGCGATCCATTGGACAAGGCCGGGGCGTACGCCATCCAGAACGCGGCTTTTCACCCGGTGGAAAAGCTCAGCGGCTGCTACGCCAGCGTGATGGGGCTGCCCATGTGCCATCTGCTGCGCGGGCTGCGCCGGATGAACGCTTTTACCGGCGATCTGCCGGAGGTGAGGCAGGTTTGCCGCGCGAATTTGAATTATGACTGTCCCATTTCCGGGGCGGTATTACGCGGCGAGGCGGTTGGGTAGCCTGACCCGGGGTTGGAGGAAAATTTTCGCATGAAGAAACTTCGTGCACTGAGCCTGTTGATTTTACTGACCGTCCTGGTTGGCTGCGCCGCCGGAACCGGCACGACCGTTCCGGGCAGCACGGCCACCCTGCCCGCGCCCGTGGTCGGCGTGACCCAGGCGCCCGAGGTGGGCCCGGCTGCCGAGGCCTACATGAAAGCCTGGCAGTCGTTTGACTACGCCGGCATGTACACGGCCCTCAGCCGCCTGAGCCAGGACGCGATCACCAGCGAGGATTTTGCCAAACGCTACACCCAGGCGGCCGAAACGCTCAGCCTGCGCGCGCTGGACTACGCGCTCGGTTCCACGCTGGTCCACCCACAATCGGCGCAGGCCAGCTTCAAGCTCACCTACCGCACCGCGCTGGTCGGCGATTTGACCGCCGACGTGGTGATGAACCTGAGCCTGGAAGACGGCCAGTGGAAGGTCAACTGGGAGGACGCGCTGATTCACCCGCTGTTGAAGGGCGGCAACCGGCTGCAGATGCGCGTGGAAGTGCCCTCGCGCGGCACGATCTACGACCGGCTCGGCGAGGCGCTGGCGGTGCAGTCGGATGCCTATGCCATCGGCATCGTCCCGGGCGAGTTCAACGACGGGCAGGAAGGCCGCGCCGTGGATTTGCTCTCGCGGTTGACCGGCATGCCGCCGCAATGGATCGAAGCGCTCTACGTGGACGAGAGCCCCGATTTCTACATCCCCGTGGGTGAAGCCTCGGCGCAGGCCGTGGTGGACGCCTACAACCAGATCACCGCCATCGGCGGCATTTACACCACGCCGTTCACCGCGCGCTATTATCCGCTCGGCGGCATCGGCCCGCACGTCATTGGCTATACCACTTACATCAGCCCGGAAGAGCTGACCGAATACCGCCGCAACGGTTACCTGGGCGATGAAAGAGTGGGCCGCTCGGGGTTGGAGCAGTGGGGCGAGCAGTACCTGATCGGGCGGCGCGCCGCGTCGCTGTATGTGGTCGATCCCAACGGCAGCCCGGTGACGCGGCTGGCCGAAGTCAGTTCGCAACCGGCCTACAACATCTATTCGACCATCGACGCCGATTTGCAGTCGCTGACGCAGAAGGCCATGCAAGGTTTCACCGGCGCGGCCGTGGTGCTGGAGCGTGATACCGGCCGGGTGCTGGCGCTGGTATCCTCGCCGGGGTTTGACCCCAACCTGTTCGATCCGAACAACTACAACCGCCAGTTCCTGATCAACGACCTGTTCGATCCAAACAAAAACAGCCTGTACAACCGCGCCACCCAGTCGGGCTACCCGCTCGGCTCGGTCTTCAAGATCATTGTCATGGCGGCCGGGCTGGAAAGCGGCCTGTTCACCGCCGACAGCACTTACGAATGCGGCTATGAGTTCACCGAAACCGGGCGGACCTACTACGACTGGACGCTGGAGAAAGAACAGCCGCCCTCGGGCCTGCTGACCCTGCCCGAAGGCCTGATGCGTTCGTGCAACCCGTGGTTCTATCATTTGAGTCTCGACCTGTACCGCAACAACATGCCCACGGCCGTTTCGGATATGGCGCGCGGCTTTGGCCTGGGCCAGGCCACCGGCATCGGCCAGCTTCCCGAGATTATGGGCGGCGTGCCCGACCCCGAGTCGGAAGACGACGCCGTGCAGCTTGGCATTGGCCAGAGCACGCTGCTGGTGACGCCGCTGCAGGTGGCCGAATTCATCGCCGCCGTCGGCAACGGCGGCACGCTCTACCGTCCGCAGGTGGTCGATCAGATCACCTCGGTGGACGGCGAGCCGGTGTTTGAGTTCGCGCCCGAAGTGAAGGGCAAACTGCCGGTCAGCGAAGAGAATTTGCAGATCATCCAGGATGCCATGCGCAGCGTGGTGGCCAACAAGCGCGGCACCGCGCAGTGGGTGATGGTGGGCTTGCAGGTGCCGGTGTACGGCAAGACGGGCACCGCCCAGAACGACGGTCCCGTGCCGCACGCCTGGTTCGCCGGCTACACCGACGCCGGGCGTGAGGACCTGCCCGATATTGCCGTGGTGGTGCTGGCCGAGCGCGCCGGCGAGGGCTCCGAAATTGCCGCGCCCATCTTCCGCCGCATCGTCGAGGGATATTTCTACGGCAAGCCAATCCGGCTGTATCCGTGGGAATCGACCTTTTACGTGACCGAAACGCCCTACCGCGAGCCCCCCGAAACGCCGGTGCCGCCCGAACAGCCCACCGAAACGCCCACGCCCGAAGTGACCGTCACGCCGCAGCCATGAAAGACCTGATCCCCGGCCGCGTCGTCCGCCTGCAATCGGGCTTTTACACGGTTCAAACCGGGCAGGGCCGGGTGATTTGCCACCTGCGCGGCCGGTTAAAGAAGGGCCACTCGGACGGCGATTTTATCACCGTGGGCGACCGCGTGCAGGTGCTGCTGCACCCCGGCGGCGAGGGCAGCATCGAGGAGATCGACGAGCGCGAGACCGCGCTGGTGCGCCTGGCGCCCACCGCGCGCGGCGTGTACCGCCAGTTGCTGGCTGCCAACCTCGACCAGGTGGTGCTGGTGTTTGCCTGCGCCAACCCCGAGCCGCACCTGCGCATGCTCGACCGCTTCCTGGTGATTTGCGAGAAGCAGGGCATCCCGCCGGTGATCGTGGTGAACAAGGTGGACCTGGTGGGCCGGCGCGCCGCCGGCGAGCTGTTCGGCGAGTACGAGCGCATCGGCTACCCGGTGGTTTACACATCCGTCACCGAGCATAAGGGCATCCGCCGGTTGAAGGAACGCCTGGTGGGGCGCACCTCGGGGTTGGCCGGGCCTTCAGGCGTGGGCAAGAGCAGCCTGCTGAACGCCGTGCAGCCGGAACTGGGGCTGGCGGTGCGCGAGATCAGCGAGGCCTTCACCAAAGGCCGCCACACCACCACCGTGCGCGAGATGTACGCGCTGAACGACGGCGG
>CALMIB010000097.1 GCA_937863945.1 uncultured Longilinea sp. | reverse complement strand
AAAATTCATTATGAAAGGGAATGTGCTCGATCTGGCCGTCGCGGTCATCATTGGCGGCGCGTTCGGCAGCATCGTCACCTCGCTGGTCAACGACATCATCATGCCGCCCATCGGCATGCTGCTGGGCAGGATCAACTTCAAAGACCTGTTCATTAACCTGTCCGGCAGCGACTACGCCTCGCTGGCCGATGCCCAGGCCGCCGGCGCGGCGACGATCAATTACGGAAATTTCATCAACACCGTTGTCAACTTTCTAATTGTCGCCTTTGTGATCTTTCTGATCGTTCGCTCTTTCAATCAGATGAAGAAGCCCGAAGCCCCCGCCGCCCCCATCACCAAACACAGCCCCAACTTCCAGACGGCCATCCCCATCAAGGCCCCCCCCTGCCCGCATTTCACCGCGCAATTGTAATTAAAACCGCACACGCATAACGAGGGCGCACCAGGCGCCTTCGTTTGATTTTCATTGGGATGATTGTTTAAAAACGGCTGGCAAGGGGAAAAACCCGGCCGCAGGCAGAGGCGGCCTTCACCATCCAAAAAACCTTGCCGCCAATCAGGAATGGCCTGCTTCGGGCTGCCCACCGCCGCCAAACTGCCGTTGATACAGCGCGGCGTATGCGCCGCCGCGCGCCAGCAGCTCCGCGTGCCGGCCCTGCTCGACCACCCGGCCGCCCTCCACCACGCAGATCAGGTCGGCGTTGCGGATGGTGCTGAGGCGGTGCGCGATGACCACCGAGGTGCGCCCCTGGAACAGCGCGCGCAGCGCGTCCTGGATCAGCGCCTCGGTCAGGCTGTCGACGTTGGAGGTGGCCTCGTCGAGGATCAGGATGCGCGGATCGGTCAAAATGGCGCGCGCGATGCACACCAACTGCCGCTGCCCCACCGACAGGTTGGCCGCGCCCTCCTGCACCAGGGTCTGATAGCCCTCCGGCCGCGCGCTGATGAACTCATGCGCGTTGGCCAGCCGCGCAGCCTGCTCCACCTCGGCGTCGGTCGCATCCGGCCGGCCGTAGCGGATATTGTCGGCGATGCTGCCCGAGAACAGGAAGGCGTCCTGCGGCACCAGCCCGATCTGCCGGCGCAGCGAGGTCTGCGTCACGTCGCGCACGTCCACGCCGTTGATCTTCACCGCGCCCCGTTCCACCTCGTAAAAGCGCGCGATCAGGTTGGCAATCGAGGATTTGCCCGCGCCGGTGGCGCCGACCAGCGCCACGGTCTGCCCGGGCAGAATGCTCAGATCCAGGCCGCTCAGCACGATCGGCAGCCCCGGCCGGTAGCGGAAGTCAACCGCCTCGAAGTCGATGCGCGGCGCGCCGTCCAGCGTCAATTCCACCGCGCCGGGCCTGTCCTGCACTTCCGGCGGCGTATCCAGCAGGCGCAGCACCTGCTCGCCGCCGGCCATGGCGCTTTGCAGCGTGGTCACCATGCGGCTGAGCTCCTGCACCGGCTGGAAGAAGCGCGTCACGTATGAAAGGAAGGCCACCAGCGTGCCCAGCGTGACCGCCTCGCGCGCCACCGCCTGCCCGCCGAACCACAGCACGATCACCGTGGCCAGCACGCCCAGGAACTCAATCGCCGGCAGGAAGATGAACGACAGGTTCATCGCGCTGATGTTGGCGTCGCGGTTGGCCTCGTTGACCTGGTTGAAACGCTCCTGGCTGGTGTTCTCCTGCCCGAAGGCCTGGATGACGCGCACGCCGGAGATATCCTCGGCCAGGTCGCCCACCACCCTGGCCACCGAGGTGCGCGTGCGCCGGAAGGCCCCGCGCGCCCGGCTGGAAAACCACCAGGTGGCCAGCACCATCAGCGGCAGCACCGTGAAGGCCAGCAGCGCCAGGTAAGAGCTCATCGAGAGCATGATGGCCATGATGCCCGCCAGCACCAGCACGTCGCCGGCCAGCGTGATCACGCCCTGCGAGAGCAGTTCGTTGATGGCCGCCACGTCGTTCATCACCCGCGAAACGGTCACGCCGACGATGTGCGTATCGTGGTAGCCCAACGAGAGCTTTTGCAGGTGCGCGAACAGCTCGCTGCGCAGGTTGGCCAGCACGCGCTGCCCCACCCACGAGAGCAAATATTGCTGCACGGCGGTCGCGCCGTACAGCGCGGTATAGGCCAAGGCGGTATATACCGAAAGCCGGATCAATTCCTCACGGTCGCCGTGGGTGATGGCCTGATCGATGGCCAGCTTGAGCAGGTAGGGCGTCAGCAGCGTCAGGGCGGTAATGACCAGCATGGTGAGCACCGCCAGCGTCATCTGCCGCCGGTAGGGACGCAGGTAGGCCAGCATGCGCGTCACCACGCGCTTGTTAAATACCGCGCCGCGCCGGTCCTCCTCGCCGCCTGAAAACGAATCCAGCGCGCCGCGCGGGCCCATGCCGGGGTTGGAAACGCCAATGCCAAATCCCATCAGTTCCTCCCCTGGCCCTTCAACTGCTGCTGGCAGATGCTGGCATACAGCGGCGACGACTTGAGCAATTCGGCGTGCTGCCCGCGCGCCGCGATGCGCCCCTTCTCCAGCACCAGGATCAAATCGGCGCGCTGCACCGTGCTCAGGCGGTGCGCGATGACGAACGTGGTGCGCCCCTGCATCACCCGCTCCAGCGCCAGTTGGATGCGGTGTTCGGTCTCCGAATCGACGCTCGAGGTGGCGTCATCCAGTATCAAAATGCGCGGATCGGTCAGCAGGGCGCGGGCGATGGCCAAACGCTGCTTTTGCCCGCCCGAAAGCGTCACGCCGCGCTCGCCGACTGCGGTGTCGTAGCCGTTGGCCGACTGCACGATAAAATCGTGCGCCTGGGCCGCCCGCGCCGCCGCGATGATCTCCTCTTCGCTGGCGTCCGGCCGCCCGAAGGAAATGTTCTCGCGGATCGAGGCCTCGAACAGGGTGGTCTCCTGCAGCACCATGCCGATTTGCCCGCGCAGCGAAGCCAGCGTGACCTCACGGATGTCGGTGCCGTCGATGCAGATGCGCCCCTCGGTGGGGTCGTAAAAGCGCGGGATCAGGTTGACGATGCTGGTCTTGCCCGAGCCGTTCGGCCCCAGCAGCGCCACCACCTGGTTGGGCTGCGCCTCGAAGGAGATCTCACGCAGCACGCGGTTCTGTCCATAGGCGAAGGATACGTTCTCGAAGCGCACCCGCCCCTCACATATTTCCAGCGGCCGTGCGCCGGGTTGTTCGCGCACTTCCGGCGCCCGGTCCAGGATATCAAAGATGCGTTCGGCCGAAGCGGCCGCCATGGCGATGGCCGGCAGGATCATGCCCAAATAGCGCACCGGCGAAACCAGTTGCCCCATGTAGGTGGTGAAAGCCACCAGTTCGCCGATGGTCAATTGCCCGTTGATCACCAGCATGCCGCCGTAGAGCAGGATGCCCACGCTGCTGATGTTGGCGATCCACTGCAACAGCGGCATGTGCACGGCCTGCAGGCGCGCCGAGGTGGAGGCCAGCTCGAACCAGCGCTGGTTTTCGTCCTCGAAGCGCCGGATCTCCTGCTCCTCCTGCGCAAAGGTCTTCACCACGCGCGCGCCGCGCAGGTTCTGCTCCACGCGGGTGGTCAGCGCCGCCAGTTGCTCCTGGATCAGGCGCGAAAGCGGGCGGAACACGCGCCCGAAGCGGATCGACTGGTAGGCCAGCAGCGGAATGGCCAGCACCGCCAGCAGCGCCAGGCGCGGGTTCATCACAATCATCACCGCGGCGGTCGCCAGCATCATCACCACGCCCTCCGCCACGCGGAAGGTCGCCCGCCCCGTGAGGAAGCGGATGCGCTCCACGTCCTGGATGGCGCGCGAGAGCAGGTCGCCGGCCTGGGCCTGGTCGTGAAAGGAAAACGAGAGCAGCGTAATCTTGCGCTGCAATTCGTTGCGCAGATCGTAGGCCACGTTTTGCGAGGCAGTTTCGGTCCAGCGCCCCTGGAAATAGGTCAGTACGCCCTTGAGGATGACCAATCCCAGCAGCGCCAGCGAGGCCAGCCCCAGCAGCCGAAAATCGCCTGCCAGGATGCCCTTGTCGATGGTCCAGCGCAGCAGTTGCGGGTTGAGCATATTGAACGCGTCGATGACCAGCATGGTCAGGTACGCGCCGGCGGTTAATTTCCAATGCGGCCGCAGGTAGCCGAAACAGCGCAGCAGCAGCCGGGCTTGAGAAGATGTGGGGCGGGGGGTGGCGATGGGAATGTGCATGCAGATTAGGAAAGGTTCGCCGCGGGATAAGATTTTATGTGGGTGCGGCAGCGAACAGGCAGCTTGATTCTACCCGATAACGCGCGGCCTTCGGGTGCATTTTCGATCTGACAGTTTTGACAGCTTTGCGGCCCGCGCCCTTGACAGCAGTTCAACTATGCGATTTGATGCGTTTTGGCGCAATCGGCCGCTGTCGCGGCAGTCATTCCCCTCGCCTCATCTCCAGCCGTCCATCAAGACGCCGCACCGGCAGTGCAAAATCAAATCGGTCGAGCTGCGTGCACAGGTCCAGGTCCTCGGGTGGAAAATCGGGGTTGGCGGGATGGGTGAACAGGCCGGCGTTCTGCGATGCGCGCACCCGCCGCAGGTATAAAGCCGGATCGGGGCGCTCGCCGCGCAGCAGCCCGGCCAGGTATTCGGCGCAGGCCAGGTCCTCGTCGCCGCTGTTATCCACGCGCCGCCCGGTAACCACCAGCGTCACCCGGCGCGGCGCCAACGCCAGCACAGCGCGCGCGGTGGCCGCCGCACACACAAACGAAGCGCCAAACAGCGCCCGCGCCTTCGCCGCGCGCACCACGCCCTGCGTGCCCGCGCTGCTGCGGTGAATCAGCGTGCGCCCGCGCAGGTCGCGCCCGTTCAACCCATGCGGTGAATTGCCCAGGTCGAAGCCCGCGGCTTTGATCCCGCCCACCTCGCCCATCGCCAGCGCGCCAGGGGTGCGCGCGCGCAGCGCCAGGGCTTCCTCCACGCCGCTCACCAGCCAGATGCGCTCCGCGCCGGCGGCCAGCGCGTAGGCGGCCGTGCTGAAGGCACGCAGCACATCGATCACCACCGCCACGTCGTCCGCGGCGGAGCAGGAGTCCAGATCAACCGTGTCGAGTATGGGCACAAAACCGTCCCCCATCTATGACCTCGATCCTTCTTCCCGCCGGAAGCGCATCGCCGACCAGCCCTCGTCCAGCGCGGCCATGCCCTGAGGCGGGTTCACCAGCGCCAGCGCCTGGCCTGGTTTCAGGTTGAGCTTTTGGGCGAAAGATTGTGCCATGCGTGCTTCCGACGAGGGATGGGATGGGATAAGTGATGGGTAACGTATTCTGAGAAAGAAAATCCCTCTCTCAGAACCCGGAACTCATCACTCATTGACTTCCCTCACGGCAACGTCTTATCCCAGCGGTAGGTGCTGCCGTTGCGGCTGCCAAAGTAAACGATGTTCGGGTTGGCGGCATCCACCTGCACCGAGAAAAATTCTCGACCCTGCAGCTCGGCCTTCGGCGCCTGCGTCCAGTTCAAGCCGCCGTCCGTGCTGATGAAAGCGCCGTTCCAGGTTGCCGCGTAAAGCAGGTTCGGGTTATAAGGATCGAACGCCACCGCATGAACCGTGTCGGAGATGCCATTTGCCTTGACCCAGGTGGTTGTACTTATATTCTTATAATAGATGCCTGTATTGGTAGCCCCAAATGTGCGCGCCTGGTTGGAAGCAAAGCTGTACACCAGGACGGTATTCGAAATGGATTCGTTATCCCAATCACCGCAATTGTTTGAGTAAACGTCCTTCCACTTTATGACCGCATAAGGATTACCCGAATCCCCGGTCAGGCTGGCATATAATGAACCATCGGCCTGGCTGAGATGCATGGCATAAATCGTCCGCCCGGAATAAGTACAATACTGGCCGTCCCGATAAATTCCGCCGCCGGCCGTGCCGGTCCAAAACCCTTTCCAGTTGCGCGCGGCCGAAGTGATCGGGCGGCTCACCCCCAGCGGCGTGACCAGGCCCTCCAGGGGGCTGTCCGGCGCCTGCGGCTGCAGCAGGAATTGCTCCTCATCCGGCAGCGCGTTTCGCTCGCCAAACGGCAGCGCCGCCTCAGGCTGCGTTGACCCGCCCGGCGCCGAAACCGGCATGCTGCGCGCCACCGTCCAGTTGAGCCCGTCGGCGCTGACGTAAAGGTCGGTCGTCGTCACGGCGTACAGCCCGCCTTCAATCACCAGCAAGTTCTGCACATTCAAATTCACCAGCCCGCTGTTGACCGCCTGCCAGGTTTCGCCATTGGGGTCATATTTGGATACGCCGCCGCCGTTCACCCCGGCGTACAGCGCGCCGTTGAAATTCACCAGCGCGGTGATATTGGTGTTAAAAATTCCCTGACTGCGCGCTTGCCAGTTGGCGCTGCCGTCCGGCGAATATTGCAGGCCGTTGCCGCCCGTGGCGGCATACAAAGCCGGGCTGGCGCCGGGCACCTGCGCGAACGCCCAGATAAAGCTGCTGGGCAATCCCCACGGCTGCCAACTCGCTGGTTGATCTAACGGCATTGACGATTTAAACACGCCCTTGTCCCCGGTTCCCAGGTATAGGTCCATCGGATTTTGGGTGTCCCGGGAAAGGGCAAAACCATAGAGCGGAGATGGCAATTGTGCGTTATCGACCGCCCACCCATCACCGCCGGTCGTGGATTTATAGACCCCTGCTGTTGCATAGGTACTGTTATAAACCGTATTCGGCGGACTGGTCACGATCAACAGTTTTCGGGCTTTTAGATCGAGTGGCGCAGCTTGTTTTGCCAACCAGGTCGATCCGCCGTTCACGCTCTTGTACACGCCGTTGCGGTGGGCGGTGAAATAGACGATCTGTTCGCTGGTCGGATCCACTTCGATATCGTAGGAATAATCGCCATTTGTGAACATTAATTGGCTGTCCCACACGCGCGCCCAGGTCAGGCCGTTGTCGGTGCTTTTGTAGAGATAGCCAAACAGTTCGCAATCTGCGCTGTAACATTCGCCCTGCGTGCGCCCGGAAAGGAACACCGTTGCCGGCTGGCTGGGTGCGATTTCAATGTCATAGACGATCAATTTTTCCAAAATCCCGTCAGCCGGACTATTCACCGGCTGCCAGTTCAACCCGCCGTCGCTCGAACGGTAAATCCCGCTGCCGTACGTTCCGGCAAACAGCATCCCATCGGAGGAACGGATGGTCAGCGATTGAATGGTCCAGTTTTCCAGGCCATTGTTGGCCGCCTGCCAGTTCAGCCCGCCGTCCAGGCTTTTGTACACGCCCCGCCCGAAGGTACCCACGTAGAGGATGCTGGCATCGTCTGGGTCGATTACCACAGCGGTGAACGTTCCGCCGGAAGGGCCCACCGCTTTCACGGCCGGCGGCGGCGGCGGCGGTGCCTTTGAGACTACTGGTAAATAAAGCGTCGGTTCACCACCTTGCGCGGCGGCCCCGGCGATGGGCAGCAGCAACAGCATCAGGATCAAAACCGGTAATGCCCATCGGGCTGTATTCTTTTTCATCAAAGTCACCTCTCCGTTGGTAATCTCCGCCATTATAGTGCAAATTTCAGGCCGGCGCTTCCACCTTTCCATTCTATAATCATACCGATGGAGAGATCTCACCTTGCCGCTGTTCTGGCTCTCACTTAGCTTCATCCTGGGGCTGGCGCTATCGGCGAACCGGCCGGCCTGGCCGCCCGCATGCTGGGCGGGCGCTGCCGCGGCCGCTGTGCTGCTGGCCTGGCTGGAGGCGCGCTTTTTGCGCCAACCGCGGCTGCTGCGCTGGCGGCGCTTCGCGCGCATCCCGCTCGCGCTGCTGCTGGCCGCCCTTGGGCTGGGCGGGCTGCGCATGGCGCTGGCGCGGCCTGCGTTCACCCCGGCGGACCTGGCGTATTACAACGACCACAGCGAGCTGACGCTGCGCGCAAGCATTGCCGGCCTGCCCGAAGAGCGCACTTCCGGCCTGCGCGTGCGCCTGGCGGTCACCGCGCAGGTGGCCGCCGACGGCAGCCTGACGCCGCTTGCGGGGCTGGCGCTGGCCACCCTGCCGCCCGATCAGGAGTGGCGCTACGGCGACTGCCTGGAGATCACCGCCCGCGCGGTCACCCCGCCCGAAGGCGGCAGTTTCTCCTACCGTGAGTATCTCGCCCGCCAGGGCGTGCACAGCCAGTTGGCCGCGCCGCAGGCCACCCGCGTCGGCCGCAATTGCGGCTCGCCGCTGCTTTCGGGCCTGTACTGGCTCAAGCAGCGCTCGGCCGCCGTGCTGGAGCAGCTCTACCCGCAACCTGAATCCGCGCTGATGGCCGGCATCCTGCTGGGTGACGATTCCGGCCTGCCCGAGGACGCGCAGCAGGCCTTCCGCGACACCGGCACGGCCCACATCGTCGCCATTTCGGGCTTCAACATCGCCATCCTGGCCGGGTTGATCGTCTTGCTGCTGGGAAAAATTCTGCCGCGCGCCACGGCCGCGCTGGGCGCCGTGATATGGATCAGCGCGTACACCCTGCTGGTGGGCGGCTCGCCGCCGGTGGTGCGCGCCGCCATCATGGGCGCGGTGGGCCTGTTCGGCGGGTTGATCGGGCGCAGGCAGGCCGGCGTCAACAGCCTCACCTTCACCGCCGCGCTGATGTGCCTGTTCAACCCCTGGCTGCCCTGGGATCCCAGCTTCCAGCTCTCGTTCATGGCCACGCTGGGACTGGTGCTGTACGCCGACCCGCTGCAGCGCTGGTTGACCAATCGGCTGGCGCGCCGCCTGCCCAAAAACCGCGCGCAGCGCATCGCCCAACCCGTGGCCGAATACCTGCTCTTCACGCTGGCCGCGCAGATCACCACGCTGCCGGTCATCGCCTACCACTTCGGACGGCTGTCGCTTTCAGCCCTGGTCGCCAACCCGCTGGCGCTGCCGCCCCAGCCGGCCCTGATGGTGCTGGGCGGGCTTTCGCTGCTGAGCGGGCTGGTCTGGCTGCCGCTGGGGCAGTTGTTCGCCTGGCTGGCCTGGCCGCTGGCCGCCTACACGCTGCGCATCACCGCGCTGCTGGCCGGCATCCCGGGCGGCGCCATCTCCATCGGCCAGATCACCCCCGCGGCCGCCTTCACATTCTATGCGCTGCTGTTCGCGCTCACCCTGCTGCCGCGGCTGCCTGCGGCCCACCGCCTGCGCCGCACCGTTCAGCCGCTGGCCTGGATCGCCGCGGTTGCCCTGCTGGCCGTGACCGCCTGGAGCGCGGCCGCGCCGCTGCCCGACGGCCGCCTGCACGTGGAATTCTTCCGCGGCGGCAGTGCCCTGGTCACCGCGCCCGGCGGGCGCACGCTGCTGCTGGCCGGGCAGGCCTCGCAGCCGCTGGCCGACCGCCTGCCCGCCCGCCGCTGCCTGGACGCGCTGGTGATCTTCACCGCGCCGGACGGCAGCCTGGCGGACCTGCTGGAGCGCTGCCCGCCCGCGCAGATCTACTGGCTGGCGCCGCCGCAGTCCAGCGCGCTCGACCGGCTGCCCTCGCCGCAGGAGACCCTGGCCGCAGGTGAAACGCTGCAACTGGAGGAGGGCCTGCTGCTGCGCTCAGCGGGGCGCAGCGCGCAGGGCGCGGGCGTGCTGATCGAATGGCGCGGGCTGACCGTCGCTGCGCCCAATGGCCTGCCGCCCGGGCAGTTCCCCGCCGCGCAGGTGCTGGCATTGGGGCCGGCCGACCTGGCAGCCGGCGACGCCTGGCAGGCGCAGTGGATTCTGGCGGAGGGCGAGGGTCCGGCGCATTGGACCCGGCTGAACGACTGGCTGCGCCTGACCGCCGACGGTGAGCGGATGTGGATCGCCGGCAAATAACCGCGGGATGCGGGTATTAAAGGGCGGCAGCGTGCGCGTGGCTTATTACGCCCCGCTGGAGTCGCTGTATTTGCCCTCGGTCACAAAGTAAACTCCCTTAAGAGAGTCTGTCAACCAGGCACTCTTAATTGTTCTTCTCCGTGCCCTCCGCGTCGCCTGCACCCTTCAGGGTGCCGTGGTGAATTCTTTCCCCCCGCGGGAGCAGGGCCGGCGTGCGCTTTTGATACTCCGCGTAAGCCGCCCCGAATTCGGCCAGCAGCTTGCGCTCTTCGAAAGGGATGCCGATCAAGATATACGCGGTCAATCCGGCGGCCAGCGCCAGCCAATTCCAGCTCATCACCGGCGTCAGCCACAGGATGACCAGCCCGCAGGCATACAGCGGGTGGCGCACCCGGCGGTACAGGCCGCGCACCACCAGCGCATCCGCGCCGCGCCCGGCGATCAGCGCGCCGCCCCCGGCCGGGTCGAGCGCCTGACGCAGCCCGATGAAGCCCAGCGCGCCAGTTTGGGTCACCCCGGCCAGCAGCATGCCGGCCGCTGCCAGTTGAATCAGCCCGCTGAACAGCACCCACGGCATGGGGATGCTGTAGAGCGGCCGGTCGGGCAGTGCCCAGGCCAGCCAGAAGATCGGCAGCAGCGTCAGCCCACCCAACAGGCTAAACCCCAGCCGGTACCAGCGCCGCGCCCCCACGCCCCAGCGCGCCTCGGCGAAGCGCTTGGCCGCGTGCGAGGCCAGCAGCGAATGAATCAAACCGTACAGCCCGCAGGCCGCCAGGAGAATGGCTACGCTGGAGAGCATTTTTTTCCTTGTTTACCGGTAAAAGGTCAAATTCACCCGGCCTGCATCCGCAACGGGTCGGGATCGTTCCCCTGCAAGGCTTGAAGCTCCTGGATGCGCGGATGGCCGCGGTAAAAACCGTGGTATGCCTCGGGCAGCAGCGCGGCAATGCGCAGCATCACCTCATCGGTCCAGGTTTTCAACTGCTCGTCGCGGTTACCGCGCTCCAGCGGCGGGATGGTAAAAGGTTGTCCCACCCGCACCGTAATGCGCGGATGTTGCAGCGTTAACATGCGTTTTTCCGAACCGGCCGTGCCTGTAATGCCCACCGGCAGAATCGGCGCGCCGGTACGCAGCGCGATCAGCACAATGCCGGGTTTTCCCTCCTGCAATTGTCCTGTCTTACTGCGCGTACCTTCCGGCGCAATTCCCAGCACCATGCCCTTGTTCAGCACTTCGCGCGCCGCGCTCAAAGCGCCAAAATCAGCCCGCTCGCGGTCAATCCAGATTCCACCGGCAGTCACGGTGAACCAGTGCATGAAGAGATTATTCACGTATTTATCCGTGATCAGGGCGGTAATATCTGCGCGGACCGGGTTGATGAATAACAACGGCGTATCCACATAGCTGAGATGATTGGTGGCCAGCAGCAGCGGACCACTGCGGGGGATCCATTCACTGTTTTGGTATTCAACCTGCGCCAGATGGTGCAGCAAAAACCGAACGAGACCGCGCAGCGCTTCTTTTTTCATGGCAATGTCTCTCCCGGAACTTCCGGGCCAGGCCCTGCTGGAACGGGCTTGCACAGGTGACGGTTGAGAAGGATCAAAATGGCCGCCAGCAGCACGCACAGACCGCCCAGCGCGTAGGGGAAAACATCCAGCGCAGCCTGCCACGGCCCGGTCAGTCCGGGCAACTCGGCCAGCGCCGGCAAAATGCCCACGATGTTCCAGGCGCCGTGCAGCAGCACCGCGCCCAGGTAGGTCAGCGCCAGGCGCAGGTAGCGGCCTTCGTTCAGCGCCGAGCCCACGCCCCAGCCCACCAGCCCGGCCGTGGCAATGTGCAGCAGCAGCGTGCCGCTGCGCGCCAACGTGAAGCCCACAAAACCTTCGGTGGGGGCACTGGCCAGGTAGCCCAGGCTCTCCACCAGCGCGAACATGCCGCCGCCCAGCACGCCGGCCGAGAAACCCGAGGCGGGCGTCAGCCAGCGGCCGGCCAGCAACCACGCCGCCAGCGGTTTGAACGCCTCTTCAACCAACGGCACCAGCACGGCGACAAAGGCCAATCCCGCCGCCAGCACGCCCGGCCGTTCCAGGTAAGGCTGCAACAGTTCCATCAGCCGCGCAGGATCGCTTTGCAGTGTGAACGTCTCTGCCAGCCGCTGCAATTCCGGCAGCAGGCCCGGCTGCCCGGCCAACCAGACGCCTACCGCGACCAGGGCTAACACCAGCAGCGCAGCTTCCATCAGGATGATCAGCGCCGGGCCGACCACCGCGCCAAAACTGATCACGCCCCAGCCGCGCTGCAGGCTTTCGGCCGGCAAGCCGGCGCGCGCTGCGCTGGTCAGCCAAAACGTGGGAATACCCATTACCAGGATCAGCAGCGGCGGTAAAAACAGCCAGGCCAGGTCGCTGTCCGCCGCCGATTTGGCCAGCAGCAATGCCAGCGGCCACACCAGCAGCAGCAGGCTGGCGATCTTCAGGCTGCGCCGGCCGTTGCGCATGACCGGCGCGCGGCCCATCAGCCTGCGCGCCGCCAGCACCGCCGAAGGCAGGCTCAGACCCGCCAACAGCAGCCCGATCCAGGCCAGCGTCATCGTACCAGTCGCCTGCTCACCGCCGGGCGTTTCACCCTCCAGCCAGGGCAGCAGCGTGGTCAGCGCCAGCACTCCGGCTGCCGCCAACCCCAGGAAGATGCCCGCCAGGCTGACGGCAAACTGGCCGGCCGAGCGCCAATCGAAGCGCGGCTGCGCCTGCATCACTTCTCCTCGATGGTCACGCTGAGGATGGTATCGGGTTCGGGCAGCACGCCGCCGCTCTGCGGGTCGCGCACCGTCAGCGACTGCACCACGTCCATGCCCTCGGTCACCCGGCCAAAAATGGTGTAGCCGCCGTCCAGGTTGGGCGTGGCGTCCAATGTGATGAAGAACTGGCTGCCGTTACGGTCGGCGCCCGAATTGGCCATCCCAACCAGGCCGGCCTGGTCAAATTTCAGGTCGCTGCTTTCGTTCTTGAACAGGTAGCCCGGGCCAAAAACGCCCGTGCCGCTCGGATCGCCGGATTGAGCCACAAAGCCCTCCAGCACGCGGTGCCAGGGCGCGTTGTCGAACCAGCCCTCGCGCGCCAGGAACACAAAGCTGTTCACCGCCAGCGGAGCCTTGTCGGGGAATAACTCGATCACGATTTTGCCCTTGGAGGTTTCCAGCGTGGCGGTATAGTGTTTGTTGGCGTCAATCACAGTCGGCGGACAGGCATCGAACTGGCGGTCTTTGAATTTTGACAATTCATAGACCAGCTCCAGCGTCGCCGAATCCGCCGAAACCTGGTCGAGTGGCGTGAAATACAGCTTGCCGTCGATCAGCACGTACAGCGACGGCGTGCCCGGGATCTGCAATTCCGTCGCCGTGGCATAGGCATCCGTGGCTTTCTTGACGATGGCATCGCTGGTCAGGTCGGTTTTGAATTTTTCAACGTCCAGCCCCTCGATGGTTTCCGCCTGACCGATCACCCAACTGGAAAAATCCTCCAGGCTCATCTCGATCCACGCAGTCCAATTGGCAGCGTCAAAGAGCAGCGCGTGCATCTCCCAGAATTTCCCCTGCAGGCCGGCGGCCTCGGCCGCCTGGGCGGAAAGGGTCGATTTATCATGCCCGGGCAGCGGGAAATGGCGGTACACCAGTTGCACTTCGCCCGCATGTGCGGCGACGAAATCCTTGATGCCCTGGGAGGTCTGCTGGCAGTAGGGGCACTGGAAATCGCTGTATTCGATCAACGTCAGGTACGCGCCGTCCGGGCCGAGCTTCCAATCCTGATCGGTGATGGGCGGCAGCAGTTTGGCGGCCTCGGGCTGTTCCTGGAACAGCACGGCCACCTGGCAGGCCGGGGTTTCAGCGCCTGCGCTTCCATCCGATGCCGGCGTGGGCGCCGCGGTGGGAGTGGGGGTGGGCGTGGCGGTGGGCGTGGCGCCGCAGGCCGAAAGCAGCACGGCGGCGATGATGAGCGTGAGAATCCATGCAGTTCGTTTCAAGGGTTTATTCCTTCTTCTAATAAATCTTCTAATAAATGTTACGATGCAGATGTGAGTTCCAGATTAAACACTGGGCGGCGTTAATCGTGCCAGAATCACCTGGCGCAGCGCCGTCTGAACCATTTCACGCGGCTGGCCGGCATCCAGCACCACCCAGCGGCGAGGTTCCTGGCGCGCCAGCTCCAGGTAGCCCGCGCGCACGCGCTGATGAAATTCCAGTTGGTAGGCGTCCATGCGGTTCCATTCGCCCACCGTCTTCTTGCGGCGCAGCCCGACGGCCGGGTCCACGTCCAGCAGCACGGTCAGGTCGGGCGTCAGCCCGCCGGTGGCGAATGCCAGCATCTGGCGGATGGTGTCCAGGTCGTTGCCGTGGCCGTAGCCCTGGTAGGCCAGCGTCGAATCGCCGTAGCGGTCCGAAATCACCACCGTGCCCGCGGCCAGCGCCGGCCGGATGACCTCGTTGACCAGTTGGGCGCGCGCCGCCAGGAAGAGCAGCGTCTCGGCGCGCGGGTTCATGGCGGTGTTATCGCTGCGCATCAGCACCTGGCGCACCTGGTCGCCGATGGCGGTGCCGCCGGGTTCGCGCGTGGTCAACACGTTCCAGCCGTCTTCGCGTAAAAAATCGGCCAGGTCGGGGAGATGGCTGGTCTTTCCGCTGCCTTCGGGGCCTTCCAGGGTGATGAACATGGGCTGCTGCGCCTTTTCGAAATCGGGGTCAGTCGCGGAAAATCCGCACGCGGCGGTTGGGCTCTTTTCCGTAGGAATGCGAAACCAGTTGCGCCTGGCGGGCCATCTCATGCTGCATGCGCCGGATGGCGGCCGAAGCCGGGGGCAAATCGACGAAGCGCTGCCCGCCCAGCACAGCCTGAATGGCGCTTTGCATCTGGCCGGCGGCGGTATCCAGGTCGCCGGGCAGCGGGCTGTCTTCGGGCAGGTTGAACAGCGAAGCCAGCGATTGTTCCATCTGTGCGATGGTGTTGGCGCGCAGCGCGTAGATCTGCAACCCGCGCTCCTCGGCTTCGACGATGGCCTGCTCGCGCGCGCGGTAATAGGCGCGCAGCGTCATCACCACGTCGGCCTCTTCCAGCTCGCGCACCACGAAGACCGGCACGCCCAGGCGTTTGGCCGCCTGCATCAGCCGGTTGCGCGCCACGCCGTACGGGAACACGCGCACCGTGCGAATGGCGGTCGCCTGCACGGCGTCCTCGTCGGGCTGGTCTTCGCGCCGGATCTCGCGCATCTCTTCGTAGTTGTTGGCGGTGCGCAGCGGACCGCTGCCGCCCATGCCTTCGCTCGCGCTGCGCCGTCCACCGCGCGCCTGGCGGGCCACCGCCTGCGTGGGCGCGGGTTTTTCAATTTTAATCTCGCCGTCCTCCGAGCGCGTGCGGATCTCAGGGGCCAGCGGGTAGCCGCGCAGCAGCGAGTCCACCGCCGCGGCCACGTCCGCGTGAACCGCCAGGCGGTCGCGCTCCTGGATCTCCACCAGCACATCAAAGGTCGGCGGCGAGCGCCGTTCCAGCACGGTCTTTTGCGTGCCGCGCCGGCGCGCTTCCTCATCCGAAAGCGTCACCGATTCGATCCCGCCCACCAGGTCAGAGAGCGTGGGGTTGAGCAGCAAATTTTCCAGCGTGCGCCCGTGCGCGGTGGCCACCAGTTGCACGCCGCGCTCGGCGATGGTGCGCGCGGCCAGGGCTTCCAGCTCGCGCCCGATCTCGTCGATGACGATCACCTCAGGGTTGTGGTTTTCCACCGCCTCGATCATCACCTCGTGCTGCAGCGAGGGTTTGGCCACCTGCATGCGCCGGGCGCGTCCCACCGCCGGGTGCGGCACGTCGCCGTCGCCGCCGATTTCGTTGGAAGTGTCGACGATGATGGTGCGCTTGCTCTCGGCCAGGATGCGCGCCGATTCGCGCAGCATGGTGGTTTTGCCAATGCCGGGCTTGCCCAGCAGCAAAATGCTCTTGCCCGATTCCACCAGGTCCTGGATGATGTCGATGGTGCCGTACACGGCGCGCCCCACCCGGCAGGTGAGGCCCACGATGTGCCCGCGCCGGTTGCGGATGGCCGAGATGCGGTGCAGCGTGCGTTCCAGGCCGGCGCGGTTGTCCGCGTCCACCTCGCCGATGCGCGAGACGACGTAATCGATCTCATCGCGGGTCACCTCGCTGGAGAGCAGTTCAATTTCGCCGTCCACGAAGCGCGCCATGGGTTTGCGCCCCAGGTCCAGGATGATTTCAAGTAAATTATCACTGTTATTGACTTTAACCACCGCGTCGGCGATCAACGCAGGCAAAACGCCGAGCAGCGCGTGTAAATCATCGGTAATTCTGCGTTGTGTCATAGGTTCGATCATGGCTCCTGTGATTTATAGGAAGCAGCAGACGGTTTTTCGCCGTTAACCTGCATGCTGCGGGCTATCGGCGCGCCGGGTTCAACCCGTTTTTCCAGCACACCCAGGCGCGGCAGGGCCTGCATCACGCGGGCGGCGTTGGCCAGGTGGCGCACCAGCAGCGCCTGCCGGGGTCCCACGCTGGCGCCCAGGTCCTCGAACAACGGCTCCAACCAGGCTTCATACGAACGCACCGCTGCATACACCGGGCGGTTGGGCTCCGGGCGCAGGCGGGCAACCAGGCTGGCCAGCAGCGCGGGGGTTTCTTCCACGTCCGGGTGAATCAACGGCCGTACAAAAATCCCCGCCGGCCCGCTGACCGTTTCCACATAGGCGGTCAGCTCGTCCTTCTGGTAAAAAACCAGCCCGTGGGAAAGGCGCAAATGCAGCGGTTCGGCAGCCTGCACCAGCGGCGGCATCACCTGGGCATGCAGGTTTCGTACCGCCTGCTCGTCCACGCTGGCCGCCGCGCGCCAGTGATTGGGCGCCGGCAGCGCCGAAAGCGGCGCATCCAACCGCCAGACGCGCTGGCGGGCATAAGTGGAAAAACCGGCTGCGCGCAGGCCTTCAAAAGCCGGGCTGCGCTCATCCACCTCGGCCAGCAGGTGGAATGCGCCCCATTCGCCGGCCTGCCAGGCCAGCGCCTCCAACAGCGCGGGCAACGCCGGCGAGGAGAGTTCGTTCAACGGCAACAGGTAGGTCAGGCGAGCGCATTTCTCGCCGCCGCGGTAGCTCACCTGGCCGATCAACGGCCCGGCGCCATCTGCCGCCGGCGCGACTGCTGTGAAGAATTCGTTGGACGGACGCAGCCGCGTGAGCATGCCGGCCAGGGTGAACGGGCTGCCGTGCGTCAGGCGCAGCGCGCTGTCCAGGTATAGCACCTGGTTGCGTTGGCGAAAAACCGCCGGCAGGTCAGACCAATCTAACGCTCGGATTTCGATTGCGCCATCTCCAAAAAATACCGATGGAAGCGGTCGTCCTGGGTCAGTTCCGGGTGGAACGACGTTGCCAGCCAGCGGCCCTGGCGGGCGGCCACAATGCGCCCGTCGGGCAGCGCGGCCAGCGCCGCGGCCGTTCCGCGCACCGCTTCGATCAACGGGGCACGGATGAACACGGCGTGATAGGCTTTGCCGCCTCCATTCAAATGCCGCAGCGCGGGCACGTCCAGGTCGGTCTCAAAACTGGCCACCTGGCGGCCAAACGCGTTGCGCTCAATGACAATATCCATCAACCCCAGCAGCGGCTGCGGGCGGCCCACCTCGCGCGCCATGAAAATGGCGCCGGCGCAGGTGCCCCACAGCGCATGTTCCGCCGCAAAGGTCTTCAGCGGCTCCATCAGGTTAAAATCCACCGCCAGTTTGCCGATGGTGGTCGACTCGCCGCCGGGAATGATCAATCCGTCCAGCCCGTCCAGGTGAGCGGGCAGGCGCACCTGGCGCACTTCGGCGCCCAGGCGCTCCAGCATCACCTGGTGTTCGTGAAACGCGCCCTGCAGCGCGAGTACGCCAATCCGCATGCTTTCTACCAGCCCCGTCCGGCCAGCAGCTCATTTTCGGGGATGCTGGTCACGTTGCGCCCGACCATTGCCTCGCCCAGGTTGCGGCTGACCTCAGCCAGCACGGCCGGGTCGTTATAGTGCGTCACGGCCTTCACAATTGCCGCGGCGCGTTTGGCCGGGTCGCCGGATTTGAAGATGCCCGAACCGACGAAGACGCCGTCCACGCCGAGCTGCATCATCAGGGCGGCATCCGCCGGGGTGGCCACGCCGCCCGCAGCAAAGTTGACCACCGGCAGCCGGCCCAGGCGTTTGGTTTCCACCACCAGCTCATAGGGCGCGCCGTTTTCCTTGGCGAAGGCCATCAGCTCTTCGTCGGGCAGGTTTTGCAGGTGGCGAATCTGGCCCATCACGGTGCGCGCGTGGCGCACGGCCTCCCCCACGTCGCCGGTACCGGCCTCGCCCTTGGTGCGGATCATGGCCGCACCTTCGCCCACGCGCCGCAGCGCCTCGCCCAGGTTACGGCAGCCGCACACGAACGGCACCTTAAAGGCATGCTTATTGATATGGTGCTCCTCGTCCGCCGGGGTCAGCACCTCGGATTCATCGATATAATCCACGCCAATGGCCTCGAGGATCTGCGCCTCGACAAAATGACCAATGCGGCACTTGGCCATCACCGGGATCGAAACGGTGGCCATAATGCGCTCGATCAAATCGGGGTCGCTCATGCGCGCCACGCCGCCGTTGGCGCGGATATCGGCGGGAACGCGTTCCAGCGCCATCACGGCGCACGCGCCGGCGTCTTCCGCGATGCGCGCGTGGTCCGGCGTGACCACATCCATGATCACGCCGCCCTTGAGCATTTGAGCCAGGCCCGATTTCACCGCAAAGGTCGCTACCTGCTGATCCATTCATGCCTCCAAGATAAATACTAAAACCCTGCGGGAACCACTCCCGGCAAGGCGGCGCATTCTTTCGCTCCTGGTTTTGATTCTACCACTCCCCATACATCCAATCAACGGCCCATACAAGCCGGGTGCGTTTCAGTTAAGGTTGGTCAGAGACCGGCCCCACCTTGCCCTTGGATGGTTTTGGCCTCCGAACCACATCCCGCGCCGCCGGGCCTTGCCCCGGCGACAACCCGCAAGAAAGGGGCCGGTCAGAGACCGGCCCCATCGTGTGGTTTGGATGGTTTTGGTCAGAGACCAAAACCGCTTCGCTTTCCCGGCCTCAGACCGGCCCAGCGCGCATGGCGGAAAACTTGAATTACTCCGCCTCCGCCCGCAGAGCGCGCTCCTTCGCATCGGCGCGGCGCAGGAAGAACTTGGTGATCTCTTCGGCAATGGCCGGGATGACCGCCAGGCCGAATACGATCGCCCATTCGGTGCCGGTCGGGTTGTGCGTGTTGAAGATCGGCTGCAGGAAAGGCACGGTCACCACCAGCACCAGCAGCAGGATGGACAAACCTACGGCATACTGCATCCATTTGTTGGAGAATACACCCAGTTGGAAGATTGAAGCGCGTTCCGAGCGGACTGTGTAGGCGCGGAAAAGCTCGCACAGCGAGAGCGTCATAAAGGCCATCGTCTCAGCGGTCTGCACGTCCACGCCGTTCCAGTTGTGCTGGAACAGGTAGGCAAAAGTGCTCATGCCCTGCGGAACGATTGCTCCAGCTTCCAGGTGCCAGGCCAGGCCGATCAGGAAGGCGGTCAGCACAGCGCCGGTCTGGGCAACCGTCTGCACGGCAATGCCGATGCCCATCGTCTTGTTGATGATCGGCTCGTTCTTGGCGCGCGGCTTCTGCTGCATGGTATCCGGGTCGCCTTTTTCCATCGCCAGGGCCAGCGCCGGAGCGCCGTCGGTGAGCAGGTTGAGCCACAGCAGTTGAATGGCGGTCAGCGGCGTGGGCAGCCCGGTCAGCGTGGCCAGGAAGATGATCATGATCTCGGCCACGTTGGACGAGAGCAGGAAGAAGACGAATTTGCGGATATTGGCGTAGATGATGCGGCCCTGTTCGACGGCCGAAACGATGGTGGCGTAGTTGTCGTCGGTCAGCACCATGTCGGCGGTTTCCTTGGCCACATCGGTGCCGGTAATGCCCATCGCCACGCCGATGTCGGCGAGCTTGATGGCCGGGGCGTCGTTGACGCCGTCGCCGGTCATGGCCACCACTTCATCGTTGGCGCGCAGCGCATCGACGATGCGCATCTTGTGCTCGGGCGAAACGCGGGCAAACACGTCGGTGGTCTTGACCACCTCGCGCATTTGCTCGTCGCTCAGGTCGTTCAGCTCGGCGCCGGTACGCACCTCGTGCCCGGGGCGCAGCAGGCTGATCGACTGGGCGATCGCGCGGGCCGTGTTGGGATAATCGCCGGTAATCATGATGGTGCGAATGCCCGCGCCGCGCGCGGTCAACAGCGCCGGTTTCACCTCGGGGCGGGCCGGGTCAATCATGCCCACCAGGCCGGTAAAAATCAAATCCTTCTCCAGTTCATCATTGTTTTCCTGGTCGGGCATCGACGCAATGACGCGGTAGGCCATGCCCAACACGCGCAGCGCATCCTGGGTGAGCGCGTCGTTGGCGGCCAGGATTGCCTGCCGGGCTGCATCATCCAGCGGCTTCACCGTACGGTCGTCAATATTGAGATAATAGGCGCACAGTCCAAGCACTACGTCCGGCGCGCCCTTGACGGCGATGGCGTACTGCTCGCTGCGGCCGGCTACAATCGCGGGCGCAATTTCCATGCGCGGGTCCACCAGCGTGTGCACGGTGACCATACGCTTGCGCACCGAATCAAACGGGATTTCGCCCGAGCGCGGGAAAGCCGAGTGCATGGTTTCGGTCATCAGGCCGGCCTTGGCCGCCGCCACCAGGATCGAACCTTCGGTCGGGTCGCCCACGATGCGGTGCGTGATCTCACCGTCCTCGGAGGTGAATTGATCCAGTTGGGCATCGTTGTTCAACGCGCCAATCCACAGCGTGGTCAGCGCGCCGGGAAAATCGCGGATATCGATCTTCTTGCCCTCATGGAAGAATTCGCCCTCGGGTTTATAGCCGGCGCCGCTGATATCGATGAAATGCCCGTCCACCCAGATGCGCGTGACGGTCATGGCGTTTTGCGTGAGCGTGCCGGTCTTATCCGAGCAGATAACGGTGGCCGAGCCGAGCGTTTCCACCGACGAAAGCCGCCGGATGAGCGCGTGGCGGCGCACCATTTCCTGCATGCCCAGCGCCAGGCTAATGGTCACCACCGCCGGCAGGCCTTCCGGCACGGCGGCAATCGCCAGGCTGACCGCGATCATGAACAGGTCAACAATTTCCTGCAGGCCGTTCTCGGTGAAGATCTGCGACCAGCCGCCGATCGAGTCGAGCGCGCGGATAAAACCGATGATGAACACCAGCGCTACAACGATCAACGAGCCGTAAACCAGGGTCTTGCCCAGGTCGTCCAGGCGTTTTTGCAGCGGGGTCTCTTCCTCCTCCACCGCTTGCAGCATGGTGGCGATCAGGCCGAGCTGGGTGTGCATGCCGGTGGAGGCCACCACGCCGTGCCCGCGCCCGTAGGAGACCACCGTACCCATAAAGACGGTGTTCTTGCGGTCGCCCAACGGCGCGTCCGGCAGCAACACGACCGAGGCGTTCTTTTGCACCGCGGTCGATTCGCCGGTCAGCGCGGCTTCTTCCACTTTCAGGTTGACCGCTTCCAGCAGGCGAATGTCGGCCGGGATGAAGTTGCCGGCTTCCAGGAAAACCACATCGCCGGGCACCAGCTCGCGCGCGGGAATGGAAGTGCGGTGCCCGTCGCGCAGCACCTGGGCTTCAGGCGCGGCCAGCTTCTTCAATGCCGCCAGGGCCTGTTCGGCGCGGCTTTCCTGGATGACGCCCAGCACGGCGTTGAGAATGACGATCGAAATAATGGCGATCGCATCAACGGTTTCGCCGAGCAGGGCTGAGATAACGGATGCGATGATCAACAGGATGATCACCAGGCTCTTGAGTTGGTCCAGCACCAGCATAATGAAGCTTCGACGGGGCGCTTCCTGCAACTGGTTGGGGCCATATTTTTCCAACCGGCGGGCAGCTTCTTCGGTTGTCAACCCGTTTTCCAGGGGCACCTGGAGCTCCTCCAGCACCTGCTCCGTGCTCATCGCATGCCAGGTAATTTCCATATCAGGCGCGGCGGGCGCAGGCTTCTCACTTTCTTTGAGTGTCATGAGCAAATTCTCCTCTAAACAGAGTTCGGGCAGGCAGGACATCCTGCCCGTCAATTCCGGATTAATCCATTTGTTCCGGGATCTCGGGGCCAATCACCGTTCCCGGCAGAATGGTCGCGCTTTTCGGGATGACCACCACCCCATCGCGCACAAACCAGGTATCGCCATCCACATCCTTATAATCGCGGGGGAATGCCCGGATGATCACCCCCCGCCCGATGCGCGCATTTTTATCAATGATGGCGCCGTCAATGATGGATCCCTCGCCAATGCCAATCGGCACGTGTCCATCCTCGGGGCTGGGCGAACAGGATTTTTCATCATAATAATCTGCGCCCATTAAAATCGTGTTAGTCAGCTTTACGCCGGCGCGAATCTGGGTGCGCACGCCCACCACGCAATTAATCAATTCGGCGTTTTCAATGCAGCAGCCTTCCGACAGCAGTACATTTTCCAGCTTGCTGTTGTGAATAATGGAGCCCGGTAAAAAGCGCGGGTGCGAATAGATTGGGCGTTTGGGATCGTAAAAATCAAAAGGCGGGTTGGGCGACGCCAGCGCCAGGTTGGTATCGTAAAACGAGCGAATCGTTCCGATATCGGCCCAGTAGTCATCAAAATCATAACCGACCACTTTGTAGGACTCGATCGATTTTGGAATAATCTCGCCGCAAAATCGGTATAGGCCGTGCCTTCCAGCATCTTAAAAAGTACGTCGGTTTTGAAGAGATAGATACCCATCGAGCCCAGGAAGGGCCGTTTTTCGTCCTTCAGGCTGACCATTTCTTCCAATACGGCCGGATCTTTGGGCTTTTCGGCAAAGCGCGTAATGCGGAAATTCTCGCCGCGTTTGAGCAGCCCCAACCGCGATGCCTCTTCGCGCGGCACCGGCTGCACCGCCACGGTGATATCGGCATCCAGGTCGAAGTGGAATTTGGCCATGGCGGCATAATCCATGCGGTACAGGTGATCGCCCGCCAGGATCAACGTGTATTCCGCGGCAGTCGTGCGGATTTCGTTGATCTGCTTGCGCACGGCATCTGCGGTGCCCTGGTACCACTCGGCATGGCTCATGGTCTGCTCGGCCGCCCAGATTTGCACCCAGCCGGCATGGAAAGTGTCAAACTGGTAGGTGCGGGTGATGTGCCGGTGCAGGCTGACCGAGTTGAACTGCGTCAGTACGGCGATGCGGTAAATGCCCGAGTTGATGCAGTTGCTGATTGGGATGTCAATCAAGCGGTATTTGCCGGCCATGGGTACGGCCGGTTTGGAGCGCATTTTGGTCAGAGGAAACAACCGGCTGCCGCGGCCACCTCCCAGGATCACTGCCAGAATATTATCCAGCGCCATAGTCATATCCGTCTCCCTTCTTGATGCGCTTACTGATGTCAACCGCATTTCACCAGCCAGGTTGAGAGTGAATCACAACTTGCTTGCAAAGGGGGGAATTCAACCGCACTCAAGCAAAAGCATAACCGCTCTTGAACGGTTTTTCAATGTGTAATTTGTGATAATTATAGGATGATTCTCGAATAAAATTCGCGCAAAAAGCCGCTCTTTTCGATTTCCAGGCCCATTAAAGTTGCCAATCGCCGACGTAAGCCCGGTGCGCCTGCAAAAATTCCTCCACCAGCGGCCGGGCGCGCGAATAGGAAAGCACCAGCGGGTGCGCCATCAACGCCTCGACGGCCAGTTCGCGCGAATGCTCGCGGATGGCCTGCACGGTCAGCCGTTCGTACAGTTTGACCGATTTCATCAGGCCAAGCTGCGGCGCGGGCACCGCGCCAATGGGGATAACCTGAATTCCGCTGCCATCCACCCGGCAGCTCACCTCCACCACGTCATCCGCCGCCATGCCGGCGATTGCGGTCTCATTGGGTACGTTCAACGCGGTGTAGAGCGGTTTATTTTTCTCCAACGCCTCGATGATCGAAAGCGCCACGCCGGCGTAGCCCTCGCCGCCTTCGGCCGGGATGTCGGCGTCGAAAAGCTGCTCCTGGTCCGCATCAACAACGCTCTCCCCGCTGCCTTCACCCGCAGCGCGGGCGTAGTGCATGTAGGTGGCGCCGCGCCGCTGTTCGTAGCCAAAGAAGGCGCGCAGGGCGCGCTCCGGGTTGCGCTGCACGCCAATTTCTTCGAGCTGCTCGATCAACTGCCGGTTGAGCGCAACGATCTCTTCGCCGCGCGTCAGGCGTTCGGCGCTGATGGCGGCCACGGCCCGCTCGGCGTAATAATAATAGTAGAGATACTCGTTCAGGTGCATGCCGGCCCGGCGCACCAGTTCAGGCGCAAATAAGCCCTGGTGATCGCGTAAAAAGCGGTCGTCCGCGATGGCGCGCGGCAGCACGTCTTCGCCGTCAATCCAGGCGCGCCGGCACCACGACAGGTGATTCAGGCCAAACACTTCGGCGCGCACCCGCCGGTGCTCCACGCCGGCCCACCCGGCAACGGCCCCCTGCCCGCCGTTGGCCCCGTCGCAGATGCCGATGGTGCGCTCGAAACCTGCCTCGCGCAGCGCCTGCGTGACCAGCCCGGCCGGGTTGGTGAAGTTGTACATCCAGGCCTGCGGGCTCACCTCGCGCAGCAGTTCGGCGTAACCCAAAATGGCCGGGATGCTGCGCAGCGCCATGGCAAACCCGCCCGGGCCGGTGGTTTCCTGTCCCAGCACGCCGTGGCGCAGGGCGATGCGCTCATCGGTGGCGCGGCCCTGCTCAAAGCCGGCGCGGATGGTGGTGACCACGTGATCGGCGCCGGTCAGCGCCGCGCGCGCATCGGTGGTGGCCGTGATGGTGAAGGGATCGCCGGCGCGGTGGACCAGTTCGCGGCACAGCCCGCCAAACAGCTCCAGCTTGCGCTCGTCGATGTCCATCAGGCACAGCTCATTCACGCCGATGCGCTGCTGCCAGCGCAGCAGGGTCATCACAAACAAAGGCGACCGCACGCCGCCCCCGCCGATCAATGTCAGTTTCATAAGTCAAGCTCCTGTAAGAGGGAATTTACCACGAAGACACGAAGGATGGAGAAGATAATTTAGCATAAGAGAAAATGAGAAGATTTCATCGATTTGGAAATGTTCTTGCTCCAATTGATCTTCAAACTCTGTGCTCTGTGTCAGTGATTTTCTTCCCGCGGTTATCTTAAGTACTTCTCCAGTTCCGCCAGGGTTGGCGCGGCAGCCGTGCCGCCGCGCTGCGTCGTCGACAGCCCGCCGCAGATGTTGCCGTAGCGCAGGCAGGTCTCGATCGGCTCGCCGCGCAGGTGCGCCGCCAGGAACCCGGCGTTGAACGAATCGCCCGCCCCGGTGGTATCCACCACCTGCACATCCAGCGCGGGCGAATGCCAGGTCTGCCGGCCGGCCTGCGCGAAGGCTCCATCCTTGCCGGCTTTGACGATGACCAGCGGGCAAAACTCGGCCAGCCGCGCCGCGGCAGACGCCGGATCTGCCTCGCCGGTCAACTGGCAGGCTTCGCTCTGGTTGGGCGCAAAAATATCCACCTTGCGCAGCAGGTCGCTCAGGCCAGGCTCTGCCAGCGTGGCCGTGGTGTACTGACAATCGGTGTACACCTTGCCGCCGTGAAGGTGAACAAAATCCACAAAGTGCTGTGCTTCCGGCGAACCGTCGAAAGGCGCGTTGACCACCCAGCGCGGCTTTTGCGCGGCGATCACCCCTTCGGCAAACGATTCTGGAAAGGGGTCCATATAGCTGATGAAGCCGCGGTCGTGCACGAACGAAAAGGCAATGCTCACGCTGCGCAGCGGGCGATTGTAGAACTGGAACAGCGAAGTATCCAGCCCCTCGCGTTGGGCCTCTTCGTGGATGAACCGGCTGAACAGATCGTTGCCCAGGCGCGCCATCCAGCGCGCGCGCACGCCCAGCCGGTGCATGGCCGTCGCCAGGATGTACGCGCCGCCGGGGACGATGTCCATGTCCTCGCCAAACAGGTCCGCGCCCAGGCGGGGCGGCTCCGGCAGCCCGGTGATGACAATATCGCAAAAATAATCTGCCAGGATCAAAACGTCGCAATCGGGCATTTTACGGTCTCTGATAAACGCGCACGTAATCCACTCGCATCGTCTGCGGGAAGGTCGTGCGCTCATCGGGATATCCAGGCCAGTTTCCGCCCACCGCCACATTCAAAATCAGGAAAAAATTATGATCGAAGACCCAGCGTTTGTCTGCCGGGAACTGGCTCTGATGCAGGGTGGCATACAAATGGTCGTCCACGTACCAGCGCAATGCATCCGGCTCCCATTCCAGCGCAAAGACATGGTATTGATCCTTAAAAGCAGTCCCGTCATCCAGCGTAAAAGCTGTGGAAATGCCGCCTGCGCCCGAATAGCCCGGGCCGTGCACGGTGCCGTAAACGGTGGAAAGCTCGCGGCCAATATTTTCCATGATATCAATTTCGCCGCAATTTGGCCAGCCGGTTTCGGCAATATCCGCGCCCAGCATCCAGAACGCCGGCCACACGCCCTGCCCGTAGGGCAGTTGCAGGCGCGCCTCAACGCGCCCGTAGGTGAATTCAAACAGGCCGCGGCTCAGCAGGCGCGCCGAGGTATAGCGGCAAGGCCCGTACCAGCATTCCATTCCCGGCAGCGGCGACTCCACGGGCCGGGCGGTGATGGCCAGGGCGCCTTCTCCGTCCAGCGCAGCGTTTTCCGGCCGGGCGGTGTAGAACTGCCATTCGTTATTGCCCCAACCCTGGCCGCCCAGGTCAAAGGTCCATTTCGCGTCGTCCGGGCCGGCGCCGGCCGGTCCATCAAACTCATCAGACCAGATCAATTTCCAGCCCGGCAGGTCGGCCGGGGCGGGTTCAGGTTGCGGTGTAGCAGTGGGTTTCATCGGTTGGCAGGCGCTGAACAATGCCAGCATCAATAAAATTCCACACAGCCGCTTTTTCATGCGGTTGGCCGAAGCGCCTGTTCAGTCTGCGGATCAAACAGGCACAACTGGCGTCCGTCCACCTGCAGGGTCAGCGCTTTGCCCGGCGCGTACAGCTCCTCATCCACGCCCTGGAAAATCGCCGAAGCGCGCGGTCCGCCGGGCAACTTCAGCAACACAATCAGCTCGGCCACCAGCGGTTCCACATCCTCCACCACCGCTTCCAACGGGCTTAATGCGCCGCCTTCGGCGTCATTTTCCAGGTGAGGGGGCAAAAAAGCCGCCGCCGGGATGCCCACGATGACCTTCTCGCCGGGGTAGGCCGCCAGCGTGCCACGCCAGCCTTCTGGCAGGCTCAGCAGCGCGCCGTTCTCCAGGCGCACCTGGCAGTCGCCGCGCAGCGGCGTTGCGGGCAGCAGGTTCATCGCCGGCGTGCCAATGAACCCGGCTACGAACAGGTTGGCCGGCCGCTCGATCAGGTCGTTGGCCTTGCCCACCTGCTGCAGCCGCCCGTTGGCGATGATGGCGATGCGGTCGCCGATGGCCAGCGCTTCGGTCTGGTCGTGCGTGACGTAGATGGACGGCTTTTGCTTGGCGCGGTGCACCATCACGATGTCGCGGCGCGCCTGGGCGCGCAGCTTGGGATCCAGGTTGGAGAGCGGCTCATCGAACAGGTACAATTCGGCGTTCTTGGCCAGCGCGCGCGCCAGCGCCACACGCTGTTGCTCGCCGCCCGAAAGGTCAACGATGATGCGCTCGATCAGCGGGGTCAGGCCCAGTTTGGCAGCCGCTTCTTCCACCCGGCGCTTCACCTCATCCTTCGGCATGCCGCGCGCCTCCAGCCCGTAGGCAATATTCTCAAAAACATTCATGTGCGGGTACAGGCCGTAGTCCTGGAACACCATACCAATGTTGCGCTCACGCGGCGGCAGGCCGGTGATATCCCGCCCGCCCAGGCTGATCTGCCCGCCGTCAGCCGGCTCGATGCCGCACACCAGGCGCAGGATGGTGCTCTTGCCGCCGCCCGAAGGCCCCAGCAGCACGAAGAATTCACCCTCCTCGACCGAAAAGTCAATATTGTTCAACACGGCGCGGCCGCCGTAGCGTTTGGTCAACCCCTTAACATCCAGAGCTCCCATGGGTCATCCTTTCACAACCGAATGATAAAGCTGTACCTGGTAAAGCGCCAGCAGCACCGGCACGATCAAAAAGAAGCCGGCGATGGACACCACGCCCAGCAGCAGCGTCAGCAGGCTGACCAGCGCCATCACCAGCGTGCGCCCCGGCCGGCGCCAGAACAGCCGCACCGATTGGGCCAACATGCCGGTAAAAGCCAGGTCTTCGCGCAGCGCGAACAACCCGCCCCAGTACAGCGAAACGACCGCCAGCAGCAGCACCAGCAGGCGCGCCAGCGCGTCCGGCAGCAGCCAGCCCTGCTGCCCGCTGGCATAAGCCGCCCAGCCCAGCAGCCCAAACAAACTGTACAGGGGCAGCAATTTGAACAGGCTGGGCTTCCAGGTTTCCTTCAGGCAGTCCAGCACCAGGTCCTTATCCAGCGGCACGCCCTGGCTGAGCTGCTCGGTCAGCCCAAACAGCAGCCCGGTGGCCGGGATCAACGCTACGACTGAATACAGCGTCAGCAGCAGGCGCAGCCAGGGCGGCATTTCAAACACCCAGGCCGCAATCAACGGCGCGCATTGCAGCGCCCACAGCAGGTTGACCAGGATCAGCCGCTCGAGCTGGTCCTTGACCAGCGCGAACGACCGCCAGACGGGGCTGCGTTCTTCTTCGGGGCGCGGACCGGAATCGTCGAAAAAGGACATGGCTACTCCGCCAGGATGGACTGCTCAGTTTCGGCGTCGAAGAAGTGCGCCTTTTGCAGGTGCACGGCCAGCGGAATTTCGCGGCCGATGTAGGTGGAGGGAATGCGCGTGCGGAAGGTGGCGGTGAAATCCTGGGCCTTTTCTTCCAGCGTGCTCAGGTACACCGACGCGCCGGTCGAAGACGGTTCGATCACGTTGATGACGCCCTGGAACTGGTTGTTCTCGGTCACCTCGAAGGGCGCCAGGCGCGGCACGTGCAGGTCTTCCGGCCGGATGCCCATCTTGACCGGCTTGCCGGCGTACTTTTCCAGCCGGTGGGCCGTTTCCGGCGGCAGCAGCAGGTCAAAGGCCGCGTTGCGCACGCGCAGCCCCTCCGGCGCGCGCTCCACCACCACGTCGAACAGGTTGATGCTGGGCGTGCCGATGAAATAAGCCACAAACAGGTTGGTGGGGCGCTCGTAAAGCTGCGCGCCGGTGCCAATTTGTTCAATCTTGCCGGCGCGCATCACCGCGATGCGGTCGCCCATCGCCATCGCCTCCGACTGGTCGTGGGTCACATAGACGCTGGGACTTTGCTTTTCGTGGTGCAGCGCCATGATGTCCTCGCGCGCCTGGTGGCGCAGTTGCGCGTCCAGGTTGGCCAGCGGTTCGTCGTACAGGTACAGGTCGGCGTCGCGCACCATGGCGCGCGAGAGCGCCACGCGCTGCCGCTCGCCGCCCGAAAGCTGGCGCGGCTTGCGGTAAAGCAGGTGGTCGATGCGGAAGGCGGTGGCCGCCTTGACCACGCGCTCTTTGATCAATTTGCTTTGCGCGCGCCGGGCGCGCAGCCCGTAGGCAATGTTTTCAAACACCGTCAGGTGCGGAAAAACCGCGTAATCCTGGAAAACCATGGCCACGTTGCGGTCGCTGGGCCGGATATCATTGACCCGCCGCCCGCCGAAGTAGATCTCGCCGCCGCTGGCCTGTTCCAGCCCGGCCAGCATGCGCAGCGTGGTGGTCTTGCCGCAGCCCGAAGGCCCCACCAGCACCAGGAACTCGTGCTCGCCGAGATCAAAGCTAATGTCGTTGACGGCGGCTTTCTCGGCGAATTGTTTGACCAGATGAGAAACGCGAATATTTGCCATCCTGCCCTCTCAAAACAGCTCAGGCACGCCGGGAACATGCAGCGCAGTTTCGGCGTCAGCCGCAAAGATGTAAGCCCGCTCCCAGTCGGGTCGCAGGTAGAGCATCTTCGCGTCGGGGAAGTCCAGCGGCACCAGCGCGTTGACCGGCGCCCCGTTCACATCTCCGTGGGCGAAAGCCGCCCGCTCGGTGAACAGCCGCTCGATGCGCGTCACGTTCATCGCCAGGCTGCCCGGTTCGGGCTCGCGCGCCACCAGCCAACCCTCCGGGCGCACGCCCAGGCGCAGGCTGCCCTGCGGCAGCCCGCCGGATAGTTGCTCCGGCAGTGCCAGTTCCGTCTGCCCGGCTGCGCGCAGCGTTCCGTGCGCCAATTCCCCCGGCAAAATGCTGATGGGCGGCGTGCCGATCAACGTGGCCACGAACAGGTTGGCCGGCGCGTAGTACAGCTCGTCGAATGTGCCAATCTGCTCCAGGCTGCCCGCGCGCATCACCGCGATGCGGTCGCCCATGAAGATGGCCTCCTGCTGGTCGTGCGTGACGTACAGCGTGGTGATGCCAAATTTTTTCAGCAGGCGGCGGATTTCGGTGCGAGTGCGCTCGCGCAGCTTGGCATCCAGGTTGGAAATGGGCTCGTCCATCAGGAAGACGTTGGGCTCACGCACGATGGCCCGCGCAATGCCCACGCGCTGCTTCTCGCCGCCCGAGAGCGTATCCACCTGGCGGCCCATCAGCATGTCAAAGCCAATGCCCATCAGTTCCGAGGTCTCGCGCAGGCGCTGCTCTTTCTCTTCCGCGCTGCGGTGGTGCACCTCGAAGTAATAGCTCATGTTGTTCTTGCCCTCCTTGGTCGGATAGAGGGCATAATCCTGGAACACCATGCCCACCCCGCGGTCCTGCGGCGTGATTTTGGTGACGTCGAAATCGTTGTACAGCACGCGCCCCTCATCGGCGAACTCCAGCCCGGCGATCACCTTGAGCAGCGTGCTCTTGCCGCAGCCCGATGGCCCCACCACGCTGACCGTTTCGCCCTCGGCGATGCGCATGTTGATGTTGTTCAGACCCTTCACCGGTTTGGAATCGGCCGCGCCCACCGCGGGGTAGTAGTACTTGACCACATTTTCAAGGGTTACGCTGCTCATTTCAACCCCTGGATCTTCACGCCCTTGAGCAGGTATTCGCGCGCGATGATGAAGAAGATGAAGGTCGGGATGGCCTGCAGCAAACCCAGCACCATCAGGCCGTTCCATGACAGACCCTGCGAAACCAGCTCGCTGATGCCCGCCGAGGCCCCCACCGCGGTGAGCGGGTTGGTGGTGCCGGCCGCGCCAAACGCATCTGAGATGCGCCGGATGGCCAGCGTCAGCGGCGCAATGGCGCTATCTTGAATCACCACCAGCGGCCACAGGTAGCTATCCCAGGTGGCGCCGAAGGTGAAATAAGCCACCACCGCGTACACCGGGATGGACATGGGCAGGATGATGCGCCGGAAGATGTTGAACTCCGAGCCGCCGTCCACCCGCGCGGCGTTGATGATCGAATCGGGGATGCCGTCGAAGTAGCCTTTGAACAGCAGGAAGTTGCCCGCGCTGAAGCCGGCCGGGATGATCACCGCCCAGTAAGTGTTCCAGATGCGCAGCGTGGGGAAAGCGACGTCGGTGCCGGGAATGTTGGGCGCCACCGGCAGCGGGAAGGGGAAGTTGCGCGTCAGCAGGAAGGACGGGATCAGGCTGACGATGCCGGGCAGCATCAGCGTACCGATGAAAAAGATGAACAGGTTCTTGGCGGCGCGCCCCTTGATGAGTTTGCTGACCGCGTAAGCCGCCAGCGAGGTGACCGGGATGCTCAGGATCATGGTGCCAAAGGTCATGATCATCGAGTTGAGGAAATACTTGCTCAGCGGCTGTGAAAGCACCGATTTGGCGATGTCCGAAAGCTTCAGCACCAGTCCCCAGGCGGCAAAGGTGGGCTGCCTGGGCCACAGGGTAGGCGGCATGGCCATCGCCTCAGTGGCGGGCTTGATCGACGTGGTGATCATGATATAGAACGGCACCAGGTGCATGAACACGCCAAAGGCCAGGAATGCCACCACCAGCCACCAGGAAATCCGCACACCAAGTTGCTTACGACCGACGGTTGGAAACAGGCTCATCGGTTCCTCCTTTTTAGACGTCCGGGTCCGACTTGAACACCAGCCGGAAGACCAGCACGAAGACCATAATCAGCGCGAACAGCATCACCGCCAGCGCGGTCGAGTCGCCGATGCGCCCGTTGTTCAGCAGCGTGAACATGTACATCACCACCGTGCGGCTGGCGCCGTTGGGCCCGCCGCGCGTCATCAGGTCGGGGAAGGTGAATTCCTGCAAACTGCCAATGATCGAGAAAAGCAGCGTCATCGAGATGATCGGGCGCAGGCGCGGCAGCGAAATCGTCCAGATCTTGCGCCAGAATCCGGCGCCTTCCACTTCGGCCGCCTCGTAGTACGACTTGGGAATGCCCTGCAGCCCGGCGATATAATACAGCCCCGGGCCGTACATGATAATTCCCGGCACGATCAGCCAGAAGAGCACCAACCGCTCGCTGCTCAAAAAGGCCTGCGGCGGCAGCCCCAGCACCGCCGTGGCGATGTACTGGAAGATGCCGAATTTTTCGTTGTAGAGATACTGCCAGAACAGCGTACTGGCGATGCCGGATAGCGGCAGGAACCAAAGGATCATCATCACGCGCATCGTTTTGGGCGGCATTTCCATCAGCAAAATGGCGGTGATGATCGGAATGATGAAGGTCAGGATGATCGATAAGATGCCGTAAATCAACGTGACGCGGAAGGCCATCGGCACCAGCGGGTCGGAGGCCAGGCGCACGTAATTTTCAATGCCGCGGAAGGTGACCGCGCCGCGGATGGGCGCGTTGGTCAGGCTGAGGAAGATGGCGATCACCATCGGGTACCAGCCCCAGAAAAACTGGAACAGGATGGCCGGGATGACAAACAGCCAGTTCAGCCAGCGCCTGCGCGTCCGGCCGCCTTCCACCGCCGGGACCGCCGGCCTGGGTTCAATCACATCAGTGCCAACAGACATAAGTATATCTCCTGTTCTCAGGTGCGTTTCCCGGAGCGGTTGCGCCGCTCCGGGAATGGCACTGCGCGCCGGATGGTTTAGCCAAATTCCGGCTTGATGCGTAGATCGTAGAACGGGATGAACCGTTTTTCGTAAAACTCGGGTGCATTGGCCTGCAGGTAGGCGGCCATGTCGGCGTAGTACTTGTTGATGCCGGCCGCGAAGGCGTCCGGATCGACGCTCGAGGGGAAGGTTTTGGCCTGCTGGTTGAGGATGTTTTCCAGCTCGGCCGCGTCGGCCTTGACGTCGAACGGGTCCTGCGAGTAGCCCCAGCGGGTCAGCTTGTCGTACCAGGGCGTGTCGCCCGGGCCGCGGTTGACTTCGGGGGGCACATATTCGCCCACTTCAGGCTGCTTGGGCTGCGAGAAGATGGTGTTGATGGCTTCGGAGAAGCGTTTGCCGGTGGCCGCGCTCAACGAGCCTTCTACGCCGGGGATGGTTTCGGAGAACTTGTTGGCAAACGGCCAGCGGATGGCGCGGATGATTTCGCTGGGGTCTTTGTTGACGTTATAGATCTCCTGCGTGGTGGTGACGAAACCGTCGCTCAGCAGCATATAGGTAAAGAGAGAGACCGCCTTGTCCAGTTCCTCTTCGTTCAGGTCGGGGTTGAAGGCCCAGGCGCTGTTGGAAAAGGGCAGTTGGTAGGTATAACCCAGCGGGCCAAGCGGCTGGCGGTTGAAGCCCATAAATTCATCCGCTTCCAGGATGGTCTTGTTCATTTTGCCGGCCATATCCGAGAAGAACAGGTGAATGCCAGGCGTCATCGAGGCGCGCCCATCGTAGAAAGCGGCGGCAAGCTGCCCGTTCTGCGAGTAATCCCAGAAGTTGGGATCAGTGTAGACCGACTGGTCTTCAAAGTTCATTGCGCGCCACAGTTCCACGCCTTCCACGATATCGTCGACAAAGGTGGTGAAGTCCCAGCGCCAGTTAAAGCCCTTGCCGGGCACCGGGTAGTGGCTGAGCAGGCCGTCGAAGTCGATGCCGTAAGTCGGCAGGATCCAGTCCAGCGCGTAGGCCGCCATCGCCAGACCCTTGCGGTCGCCCTTGGTCATCTTCAGCGCCCACTCACGCATGTCGGTCCACTTCCAGTTGAGCGGCAGGCTGTCCATGCCGATCTCGGCCAGGTGTTCGCGGTTATAGAAGAAACCCTCGCTGGAGACGACCTCGTAGGGGATACCGAAGATCTTGCCGTCCTGCGATTTCCAGCGCGAGCTGTTGGCCGCCACCTTCGGATCGAGCAGATCCAGCACTTTGTGCTTTTCAAAGGCGGCGGTGATATCGGCGAACAGGCCTTCAGCGTTGGAAGCCTGAATGCCGGGCACATTCCAGCCGCCCAGCACGCCGATGGGATAGTGGAAGGGCGCCGTGCCGCCGGCCACCGCCGTGCGCAGGCCGGCCGTGTCCCACACGTTGAACTCAATGCGCTCCACGCTGACGCCCGGATTCAGGTCCAACCAGGCCTGGAAGGCCTTGTTGTAGCCGACCTGGAACCCCGGGGTTGCATTGGCAAAAGGCACATCGATCGGCCAACCGGCGGTCAGCAACTTGACGTTGGAGACCGCCCCGCCGCCGGGGGTGGTTCCGGTTCCATCCCCGGCCTTCACGCCGCAGGCACTCAGGGCCAGCGCGCCGGCGCCGGCGGCCATCATATTCAAAAACTGGCGGCGGTTGATGCGAGTAGAAGGGCTCATAAAACACCTGCTTTCTTTGCGCGGAGCTGGCTGGAGCACTCCGGCCAGCTCCGGCACAAGGATCAAGGATTAGGGCTCCAGGGTGATGTCGTCAACGTAGTAATTGCCGGCCCAGTAGAGCGCGAACTGCACCTTGTCGATCTTGCGCAGATCCACGTTGGAGAACGCGTTCAGGTCCAGGCACATCTGCGTCCACTCGTTCTGCACAGTCTTGGGATTTTTGCCCACGGCTTCGTGGTCGGTCCAGAACTCCTCGCTCACGCCGGCCGCGTCGAACAGCTTGACGCCCACCGAGTTGTCGGCCTTGCCGTCGTTGTTGGCGGTGGTGTCATAGATCCAGAAGCACAGC
>CALMIB010000096.1 GCA_937863945.1 uncultured Longilinea sp. | reverse complement strand
GCAGTACCGTTATTTTCCATGTTCGGTGGCCAGTTGGCCGCAACCGGCCTGGATGTCGATTCCGCGGCGCATCCGCACCGTGCAAGGGATGCCGGCGCTGTCCAATTCGGCGCGGAATGCCTCAGCCCGCTGACGCGTGCTTCCGGTGCCCGCAAACTTGTGGGTGGGATTCAACGGGATCACGTTGACGTGGCACAACATCCCTTTTAACAGGGCGGCAAGCGCACGGGCCTGCTCGGGCGTGTCGTTGACGCCCTGGATCAGCGCCCACTCGAACGTGAGCCGCCGGCCGGTGGCATCAACATATTCGCGGCACGCCTGGATCAATTCGGCCACTGGATACCGGTTATTGACCGGCATCATGCTCGAGCGAAGTTGGTCATCCGAAGCGTGCAGGCTGATGGCCAGATTGATCTGGCGTTTTTCGGCGGCAAATTTCCGGATCATGGGCACCAGACCGACCGTTGAAATGGTAAAGCGCCGTGCGCCCAGGTTAAAGCCGTCGGGATGGTTCAAACGGTCGATTGCCGCCAGTGTATTCTCATAATTGTGAAACGGCTCGCCCATGCCCATCAGAACGATGTTGGTCACGGCTTTGCCTTCCTGCTTGAGCATCCGGGCGTAATACAATACCTGCTCGACGATTTCGCCGCTGGTGAGGTGGCGCTTGAAGCCCATCTGGCCGGTGGCACAAAACGAGCATCCCATGGCGCAGCCGGCCTGCGAGGAGATGCACAGCGTCTGACGGTGTTCATAGCGCATCAGCACGGCCTCGATGGCACGCCCGTCGGGTAGGAGAAATAGTGTTTTCACAGTCTGTCCATCGCTGGATTTCAACACCGTGGAAGCATTCAAACCGGTGAAGCGGAGTTCATTTGCCATTTTGGCGCGCAAACCGGCGGGTAGCGGCGTAAATTCCCGGGCCGAACCCCATAACTGGCAATAAATGCCCTGCCAGATTTGTTTCGCGCGGTAGGCAGGTTCACCCCAGGATTGAACCAAACCGGTCAACTGGTCCAGATCCAGATCGTAAATTAATGGTTTAGTCTCAGGTAAAGCAGTCATGCTCTTACTATATCATGCGGGTCAATTCATCGAGATTGGCTGCGGTGAAATCGGGTTTTGGTTCCCAATTTTCCAGGTCGGCCTGCGTGGACACGCCGCTGAGCACCAGCGCCGTCCGGCAGCCTGCTCGCTGTCCGCCGAGGATGTCGGTGTCCAGGCGGTCGCCCACGGCCAGCGTATCCTGCGCCGGCAGCCCCAGGATCTCCAGGGCCATCAGGTACATATCCGGCGAGGGTTTGCCTGCCAGGTAGGGTTGAACGTCGGTGGCAGCCACCAGGGCTGCCAGGATGGACCCGGCGCCGGGGATCCATCCCGGGGGGGTGGGGCAGGTGCGGGGAGGGGTGGTG
>CALMIB010000095.1 GCA_937863945.1 uncultured Longilinea sp. | reverse complement strand
GGAATTGCGCAGCGACTGGGCGATGAAATCCTTTTCTGGCGTGCGGCCGTTGACCAGCAGCACATTGTCCTGCACGGTCACCTTGCCGCGGTGCGATTTGGTCTCGATCATGAAGATCGCGCCATTGGAGGCAATCACCAGGTGGTCAATGTTGCCGTACGCGCATTCCACGTCGTGCAGCACCTCAAAATCAGGGCCCAGTTCGGCCAATAATTCGCCGATTTTTTCCTCGGCTGCTGCCCCACGCCCGGCTCGGCGGGATTCGTTCAACTTTTTATCCACTCTATTCGGTAGTACTTTATATATGATCCCTATAATGACCAGAAGGCCAATAAGCAATTCAAAGGGTATTATTTTTGAATAAAAAACGATAGGGATGGAAAGTAATATCAAAACCCCCATTCCCACCATCGCATATATTTTAGCGTAGTTTCGGCGTTCACGCTCCATCTCGCGCGTGGATGCACCGGCCTGCTTGCGGATGGGTTTCGGGGTCGCCGGGTGCGGAACGGCGAGCGGAACAACAGGTTTCGGTTCGACCGGCGGAAGCGGCAAAACCGTCTCCTGAACCGCGGCAGGCGCATCGAGTTGCGCCAGCATCGCGCGCGCCCGCTCGTGATCGGGCTTGAGCGCCAGCACACGCTTCAGGCAGTCCTTTTTCTTCGTCTCATCGCCGAGGACAATTGCCAGGCCATACCAGGCGGAACTATTGTTAGGGTCCTGTTGAACGGCCTGGGCCAATAACCTTTGCGCTTCGTTTTTATGGCCGAGCTTCATCTCGGCAGCAGCCTGTTCCAGCAGGGAACGAAGGTCGGTGGATTGCGTCAATGGTGTACCCTCGTATTTTTCCCCTCATTATATAAACGTTCGATGACTTTGTATGGGCCGAACACTGCACAATTTTGATAGGTTTACGGGCAGCCTGGCATGCAAAGATGCCGTTATACAGTTGTGCCATCCAGCGCGGCTACGACGCAGATGATCTGCACGCCGCTGTGGCTGCCGCTGTTCGCG
>CALMIB010000094.1 GCA_937863945.1 uncultured Longilinea sp. | reverse complement strand
GTAGAGCAGGATGTCGGTGAGCTGCTGCTTGTTCTCAGGCCTGAGCAGTTCGTCCAGCGTGCCGGCGGGCAGTTTGGCGAAGGCTTCGTCGGTGGGGGCGAAGACGGTGAAGGGACCTTCACCCTTGAGCGTATCGACCAGGCCAGCGGCGGTCAGGGCGGCGGCCAGGGTGCCAAAGCGGCCGTCAGCAACTGCCAGGTCAACGATATCGAGGGCTTTCTCTTCGGCGGGCGGCAGGATGACCGTATCCACCACGTGGATGATGCCGTTGCTGGCCTGAATGTCGGTGATGATCACCTGCGCGTCATTGATGAAGACCTTGTCGCCATCCACCTTGACGGTCACATTCTTGCCCAGGGCGGTCTCGGCTTCGGTCAGCTTGACCACGTCGGCGGCCTTCACGCTGCCGGCGACCACATGGTAGAGCAGGATGTCGGTGAGTTGCTGCTTGTTCTCGGGCTTGAGCAGTTCATCCAGCGTGCCGGCAGGCAGTTTGGCGAAGGCTTCGTCGGTGGGGGCGAAGACGGTGAACGGGCCGTCGCCGGAGAGGGTTTCCACCAGCCCGGCGGCCTGCACCGCGGCAACCAGCGTGCCAAAGCGGCCGTCGGCCACAGCGATATCCACGATGGTCTGCGGGGCCTGGGTCGGCATGGGCGGAACGGGCGTGTTGGTGGGCATAGGCGCGGGGGCCTGGGTGGCAGCCGGCGCGCAGGCCGAAAGCACAAGTGAAGCGAACAAAGCTACCAGTAGAAAGCGTTTCATTTCATCTCCTCCATACGTCTAATGTTTTGTTTGTTCAATGTCGTTAGTATAATGTTTTGTATAAAGATATACAAACAACAAATCCATTTTGTATAATGTTTTGAGATTATACAAATTGAAACGCGCAGCAGTATCCTGAAATGTGCAGGGTGAGTCATCAATCCTTTACGTTACTTTAATCGGTTATAATAAAAATATGACACAAACAGGCGAAATTCATGCGCGCTTATCCGTGGGCAACGCGGCCCCCGACTTCACCCTGCCCGATCACAACGGCACGCCCTTCACGCTCTCGGCCGTCACGCAGACGCGCAATGCGCTGCTGGTCTTCAACATTGGCTTTGCCTGACCGCATTGCACCAATCATATGGCGCAGTTGCGCCATGACTACGCAAAATTTCAGGCGCTCAACACCGAAGTGTTGGTGATGGTGCCGAATGGCCCGCGCATGATCGCGCGCTACATTGAGCGCCACCCCACGCCCTACCCGATCTTAAGCGACAAAGGTTCGGCGGTGGCCGGGCAGTATTTGCAGGTCAAAAAGTTCTTCGCGCTGGGCACACCGAGCGTTTTCCTGGTGGACCGCGCCGGGCGCATCCGCTATGCCCACTATGCCAGCTCGATGATCGAGGAACCCGATAACCGCGAGTCGCTGGCGGTGCTGGAGGGGTTGGCGGGGTGATGATATTTGAGAATTCTCGTTACACTTTTCGATGAGCGCGACAGATTTTGCACGAGCAACTAAGGTTGGTAAAATGCCGCACTCCAACCACTTTGCCATCCTTTCGGTCTGCTCGGCTGAAAATCAAGTCAAAGAGTTCTTCTTCGTTATTTTCCAAGTACCTTCTCAAGGCGTACGCACACACATCCGCTATTTGAACCATGCTGGTAAGCTGACTATCGACAAATAAGGGTGTTTCAATAATTTTTTCAATCGAAGTCCACAAAGTGCCGGTTTGATGAAATCGTTTCATCATGTCGGTTAACTTCCTGGAAACCGTTTGATTATGGTCGTGAATGATCAAACCATTTTGATGCGATGCATCCGTTCCAGTGAGTTGAAGAAACTGCTCAAACCGGGATACCAATTGCTCAAATGCCTGTTCATCGATGGGCTTGCCGGCTTTTACAGGGTCAAAAAAAACTTTATCAACACATTCGGCAAATAATCTTGCATCGCGCCATTTTGAAATTGCATTGGCAACATCAAAAATAAATTTTTTCCGCTCCATATAGGTGAGATGGATATAGCTATTCGTCTTTTGGAAATTTTTCTTTGTTTGCTTTAATAACTTCGGTTTTTTGCTCCGCTGCAAGCGCAATATTTCGGATTTTCGATAGGCTTCGACCGCTGATCTGCGCTGAACATAGTTTAACTTATCAAAATCGGATATTTTCGTCTGCTCTAAATAAGGCCGAAGAATCCAGGCAATGTGAATTTCCGCTTCGCACAAATCATATCTTCGTTTTATGCGATCAATTTCTTGATCGCAAGACTTCCAATTCCAGATGGGTATCGATAATCCGGCTAAAATAAAGTGCGAAGAATTGCCCGGAATATCTGATGTGCCTGATTCATCAACATAGCAAAGATACATGTTGCCCCCACGCTTAAATAAAAGCGACTGGTTTTGGGGCTGAAAGCCCCAAGATGAGACGCTTAGCGACTCAACCCAGACGCAAATTTAGTTTATCACAACCAATCGAAATGTCAATATGCCCTGTTCTATATGAAATTGGAAGGGGATTGCTTTGAAAAGCGGGTGCTTACGACCACCCGATTTGATCAATTCTATCACTTAAGAATTTAATGGATCACAATGCTTATTTGTTGCATCTGCCCGCTGCTTTTCAGGCCCGGGGGTTTCGCCCGCCGAATCCTGCCCAAATAGCCGGTGAAGGGCTTCACAGGATGGGGTATGATCAAGCTATCCCCGTATTCCTGTGAAAAGCGAGAAACAACAGCATGAAAGCACTGGTCGTTTTTGAGTCCTACTTCGGCAACACCGAAAAAATTGCCCGCGCGGTGGCTGAAGGGCTGGCTGCGCATTGTGAGGTGACCGTGCTGCGCGTCGCGGATGCACGGCCAGAGCGGTTCAAGGCATTTGACCTGGTCGTGGTCGGTTCGCCCACGCGCGCCTTCCGCCCCACCGAGGGCACCAAGGCGCTGCTGAAAGCATTGCCCGCCGGCGCGCTGCAGGGTGTAAAAGTAGTTGCCTTCGATACGCGCATGGACGTGAAGGCGGTCAACAACCTGATCCTGACCGTGTTCTCCGGGTTGTTTGGCTATGCCGCCGAGCCGATTGGCAAGGCGCTGGCCAGGGCCGGCGGGACGCAGGCCGACCTGCCGCAGGGTTTCATGGTCCTGGCGTCCGAGGGCCCGCTGCGCGACGGCGAATTGGACCGCGCTGCGGCCTGGGGCGAGAAGCTGGCCGCCTGACCTCCGCCGGCTCTCTCTCCTTCTGCCCTTCGTGGTAGAATTCCCAGCGATGGACGACAAATCACTCTCAACGCTTGAATACCGCAAGGTGCTGGAAAAGCTGGCCGCTTATGCCGATTTCAGCGCGTCGGCCGAACTGGCGCGCGCGCTGCGCCCCACCGATAAACTGGATGAAGCCGTCGAGCGGCAGACCCGCACCAGCGAGGCCCGCCGCCTGTTGAGCATTCGCTCCGAGACGACCATCGGCGGCGCGCTCGACATCCGCCCGCAGATCGAGATCGCGGCGCGTTCGGGCGTGCTGACCGGCGAGGACCTGCTCAACATCAAGGGCACGCTGATCGCGGCGCGCGAGCTTGCCCGCGCGCTGGAGCGACAGGCCGAGCATTTCCCGCGCCTGGCGGAAATTGCCGCGCGCATGCCGCCCCCGCCCGGCCTGATCGAAACCATCACCCGCGCCATCTCCGACCGCGGCGAGGTGCTCGATTCGGCTTCGCCCAAACTGGCGTCCATCCGTTCGGAGATGCGCGTGGCGCACGAGCGCCTGCTCGGCAGGCTGGAACGCCTGATCAACGACCCCAAAAACGCACCCATCCTGCAGGAGCAAATCATCACGCAGCGCAACGGGCGCTACGTCATCCCGCTGCGCGCCGATTTCAAGGGCCGCATCCGCTCGATCGTCCACGACCAATCCTCCTCCGGGCAGACGCTGTTCGTGGAGCCGCTGGCGGTGGTGGAGCTGAACAACACCTGGCACGAGCTGCAACTGGCCGAACGCGACGAGGAACGCCGCATCCTGGCCGAGCTGACCGACCAGGTGGGCCGCCATGCCGGCACGCTGACCGAGATTGTGGTGGCGCTGGCCGAGATGGACCTGTGCCTGGCCTGCGCCAAGTACGCCGACGACCTGAAGGCTGCCGAGCCGGTGCTGGTTCCGCCGCGCAAAATGCGCGACGGCTCGCACCCGGGCAGCACCATCCGCCTGTTTCACGCGCGCCACCCGCTGCTCGACCCGGCCAGCGTGGTGCCGATCGACGTGGTGCTGGACGAGGCCACCTACGCGCTGGTCATCACCGGACCCAACACCGGCGGCAAGACCGTCACGCTCAAGACGGTCGGGCTGCTGGCGCTGATGGCGCAGTCGGGGCTGCACATCCCGGCCCAATCCGGCTCGGAGATCAGCGTTTTCGAAAACATTTACGCCGACATCGGCGACGAACAATCCATCGAGCAGTCGCTCTCAACCTTTTCGGGGCACATCACCAACATCGTGCGCATCCTCAAGAAGGCCGACCGGCGCTCGCTGGTGCTGCTGGACGAGCTCGGCGCGGGCACCGACCCGCAGGAGGGCTCGGCGCTGGCGCGCGCCATCCTGGCGCACCTGGTGGAGCAGCGCATCACCAGCCTGGTGGCCACGCATTACCCCGAGTTGAAGGCCTTCGCGCATGCCACACCGGGCGTGGTGAACGCCAGCATGGAATTCGACCTGCGCACGCTGCGCCCGACCTATCACCTGACCATCGGGCTGCCGGGGCGCTCGAACGCGCTGGCCATCTGCGAGCGGCTGCACGTGCCCGACGAGATCATCGCGGCGGCGCGCAACATGCTCGACCCGGCCGACCTGAAGGCTGAGGATCTGCTCGACGAGATCCACCGCCAGCGCGACATTGCCCGCAAGCTGCGCGCCGACGCCGACCGCCAGCGCACCGAGGCCGAAAAGCTGCGCCTGCAATGGGCCGAGCGCATGGAGAAGGTGGAGGACGAGCGTCAGGCGCTGCTGGAACGCACCCGCCGCGACGCCGAAGCCGAGGTGTCCGACCTGCGCGGCGAGTTGGAAGAGGTGCGGCGCGAGCTTTCGCGCGCGCGCCAGCCGCTGGAGGCGTTGAAGCCGCTGCAGCAGCAGGTGAGCGCGCTGGAGGAGGCCGCCCAGGCTCCCGTGGCGCGCCGCACGCCTGAGAAGATCGCCGGCATGCAGGCGCCGCGCCCGCTGCGCGTGGGCGACAAGGTGAAGCTGCGCTCGCTCAAACTGGACGGGGTGGTGACTGCGTTGGGCGAGAGCGAGGTGGAGGTGCAGATCGGCAACCTGCGCGTGCGTTCGCGCCTGGCCGACGTGCAGCGCCCCAACGAGGACGCGCCCGAGGCCGCAGCCCCGGCGGAAGCCTCTGCGCGCGATAAATCGGCCGCGCGCCCGCAGGTCTTCACGCCCTCGCCGGGCATGGAGCTAGACCTGCGCGGGCAGCGCGCCGAGGATGCGCTGGAAGCGCTGGACCGTTACATCGACAGCGCCTACCTGAGCGGCCTGCCCTTTGTGCGCATCATCCACGGCAAGGGCACCGGCAAGCTGCGCCAGGCCATCCGCGACGCGCTGCGCCATTCACCCAATGTTGACCGCTGGCAGTCGGGCCAGGAAAACGAGGGCGGCGACGGCGTGACCGTGGCGCATCTGGCGAAGGATTAGGGAGGGTATGGGGTATTGGTTTTGAAAATTAAATACACCTGAATACCGCATACCGTTTTTCCATATTAAAAAAAGCCCGACCGTGTCTGTCCCCTTGCACGGTCGGCCTTTCTGCACAGAGCCCCTGCGATCTGTGCACCGGATTTGCACATGAATGCTTAATAATTATATAACAATTTTAACATGATGAACAACCCAATTTTTTAACGTTTATAAATAAGGTAATAATACTGGCTATTGCCGCTTGCCGGCGGGAAGCGTTCAGCGGTTTCGCGCCGCGGCGTGCTGGCGCGCCACCGCCAGGGCCTCCTGCGCGGCGCGCAGGTTGGCCTCGCTTTCGCCGCCCAGCATCTGCGCCAGCTCGGCTTCGCGCGCGCGCCCGTCCAGCCTTTCCACCTGCGTGGTGGTGCGTTCATTCTGAACGTGCTTGCTCACGCGGTAATGCCGGTCGCCGAAGGCTGCCAGTTGCGGCAGGTGCGTCACCACCAGCACCTGGTGCTGCCGGCCAAGCTGCCACAGCTTTTCACCCACCACGGTGCCCACCCGCCCGCCGATGCCCTGGTCGATCTCGTCGAAGATCAGCGTGGGGACGTAGTCGGCCTGCGCCAGCACGTTCTTCAGCGCCAGCATCAGGCGCGAGGTTTCGCCGCCGGAGGCGATTTTGACCATCGGTTTGAGCCCCTCGCCGGGGTTGGGCGCGATTAGGAACTCAACTTTATCCAGCCCGCTCTCGTCAAAGGCCACTGCGCGCCCGTCGGGCAGGCGCAGGCCTTTGGTGCTCTCTTCAAAGCGCATGTCCACGGCGAAGCGCGCGCCGGCCATGCTCAGGTCGGCCAGTTCGCGCTCCACGCGCTCGCCCAGCTCGCCGGCGGCGGCCTGGCGCTGCTGCGAAAGCGCCCAGCCCAGGTGGGCCAGCTCCTGGCGCAGCGCGGTCGCGCGCAACTCCAGCTCGTCGATGCGCTCGCCGGCGTGTGCGATGGTTTCCAGCTCTTCGCGCGCGCGCACGGCAAAGGCCAGCACGGCGGCCACGTCGCTGCCGTACTTGCGCTTGAGGTTGTGGATCAACTCCAGGCGTTCCTCGATCTGCTCGAGGCGGCGCGGGTTGAACTCGATGCCCTCCAGGTAGGCGCGCAGCTCGCGGCTGAGGTCGGAGAGCAGCTCGGAAAGCGTATCAGCCTGGTCGCTGAGGCCCTGCTGGCTGGCGTCGATGCGGCTGAGCCCCGCCAGCGCCTGGGCGACCTGTCCGAACAGGTCGGCGGCCGACAGGGCCTCGGACGTGCCTTCGTCCAGCACGGCCAGCGCCTGCTGCGCCAGCGAGGCCAGGTTTTCGGCGTTGGCCAGGCGGGTGCGCTCCTGACGCAATTCCTCTTCCTCGCCGGGCTTCAGATTGGCGGCGTCGATCTCGTTGACCTGGAAATTCAGCAGGTCGGTCTTGCGGGCGGCGTCCTGCTCGGACTGGCGCAGGGCAGTCAGCTCGCGTTCCACGGCGCGCAGGGCCTGGTAGCCCTGGCGGTAGGCGCCCAGCGCGGCCTCGCTGTTGGCGTAGCGGTCGAGCAGCCCCAGGTGCGATTTGACGTTGAGCAGCGACAGGTGGTCGGCCTGGCCGTGAATATCCACCAGGTAGGCGCCCAACTCGCGCAGCAGGTTGAGCCCAACGCTGTGACCGTTGATGCGCGCCACGGTGCGGCCCTCGCGGCGCAGTTCACGCGCAAGGGTGATCGTTTCAGGCTCGTCGAGCAGGTCCTCGCGCTCCAGCAGCGCCACGATCTCTTCACGGCTGGCGGCCGGGATGCGGAACACGGCCTCCAGGCTGGCGCGCTCGGCCCCGGCGCGGATGCTGGTGGCATCGGCCTTGCCGCCCACCAGCGCCATGATGGCGTCCAGGATGATCGACTTGCCCGCGCCGGTTTCGCCGGTGAAGGTCAGCAACCCGGCATCCAGCGCCAGTTCGAGATGCTGGATGATGGCGAAGTTATCGATGCGCAGCTCCATCAGCATAAATTGGTTCCCTGTGCGCGGCTAGCGCCCCAACTGGATGCCGGTCAGGCGGTAATAGAAGCTGGAGGTGACCAGCACGGTGTAGAGACCGCGGATGAGGATGCCCACGATCGAGCCGATCGACCCGCCGAGGAGCAGCGGCAGCAGCGCCGCCAGCAGCAGCGGCAGGCTGCCCACCACCACCGCCACCGTGGCGGCCCGCCACAGCAGCTTCGAGCGGCGCCTGCGCACCACCCAGCGCACTGCCTCGGCGATGATCACGCCGACGATCGGCGCGGCCATCAGGACGAAGAACCACAAGAAGCCGGCCAGGAAGCTGCCAAAAAACGAGAGCACCCCGGCCACGATCACGGCCAGCGGAAGATCCAGCGGCCGGCTGGTGTCGAAGGTCTTCTGCTGCCCGCGGATGCACTCCTTGCAGCGGTAGCCGGTGGGGGTCAGCACGGCGCACTCATTGCAGATGGGGCGCTCGCAACGGTTGCAACGCAGCATGGTTTCGCGCTGCGGATGGTTATAACAATACAGTTTGGGGGTGGTTTCTACCGAAGAGGGGTCGGTCATCGCGTTTCACCGGTGGAAGGATTTTGTTGCATGTAGCGGGTCAGGTTGCGGTAGAAGTAGCCGCGGTCTTCAAAGCGGATGAAGCGGGCGGTGTGGTCGCTGGCAACCGCGCGCACCTCATCGCCGTTTTCCAGGTGCACGGGTGGGTGGCCGTCCACGCTGAGCACGGCCTGGTGGGTGGTTTCGACGGTCAGGGTCACGCGCGCGCCTTCGGGTAAAATCACGGCGCGGTCCACCGACAGGTGCGGGGCGATGGCCACGATGAGCATGTTGCGCAGCTCGGGCGGCATCACCGGCCCGCCGACGGCCAGCGCGTAGGCGGTGGAGCCGGTGGCGGTGGCCACCAGCAGCCCGTCGGCCACGTAGCGGGTCAATTCAAACCCATCGACGTGCGCGGTGACCACGATGGGGCGCACCATTTGCCCGCGCGCCACCACGGCCTCGTTGAGCGTCTGGTAGCTGCCCAGGCGCTGCCCGGCGCGCCAGTGTTCGCTGGTGAGCATCATGCGCTCTTCCACCCAGAAGCGCCCGGCCAGCAGGTCGGGCAGGCGCTGCCGCCAGGTTTCGCGCTGCACTTCGATGAGAAAGCCAAAATGGCCGAAGTTGATGCCCAGCACCGGCACGTTGTGCGGCGCGCTGAGATGCACGGCGCGCAGCATGGTTCCGTCGCCGCCCAGCGCGATGGTCAAATCGAAGCCGCCGCTCTGCATCTCGGCGCGCAGCTCACCGTTGGAAATTGGGGCGGCCGCCGCGTGCCCGGCGCCCAGCTCGCGCAGCGCCCGGGCCACCAGCTTGCCCTCGGCGGCAGCCTGCGGCATCTGCGGCGGGTAAACCACCGCGATGCGGTTGATGGTGGAATCCGGTTGGCCTGGCATGAGCATGATTATACCAACTTACAGTTTCTGATCGCAAACCGAACGGAAGCCGCAGCCGCGGCAGCGCGCCGGGTCTTCGTGCGAACGATCCACCGAGGCGCGTTTCTCGAGCGCGCGCATGGTGTCCAGCTCATCCAGCAGGCGCTGTTCCCATTCGGGGGTGTAATCGACGGCGAAGGTGCGGTCGCGGTAGCGCAGGATGCCGTAGGGCGGGCGTTGGCCGGTGGCGCGTTCCACCAGCAGGCAGTAGGCGAACAACTGCAACAGGTGGCCCTCGTAGGGTTCGTTGGGCGCGCGGGAGCTTTTGACCTCCACGGGGATGATCTTGCCGCCCTCGGCCACCAGGTAATCCGGTTTGCCGGTCAGGGCGGAAGCGACGGCGTAGAAGGGCTTTTCGGGGCGGCCCCACAGTTTGGGGTCGGCGTAAATCACGCGGCCGCGCGGCAGCCCGGCAGCGCGCTGCTGGCGGCCGCCCCACCACAGCAGCAGCCCGGCCAGCAGCAGGGCCGCCAGCGCGGCGATCCACAGGCCGGTCACGGTTTCACCCCATCCAGCCGGAGGCCAATGCGGCGGCGGCCAGCGCCAGCGCGAGGGCCAGCAGCAGCCAGGCCGCCAGGCGCGCCAGCCGGCCGCTCAGCACCCGGCGGCCGTGCCCGCGGTGAAACTGGCTGCCGGCGGCCAGTTCGGCCTGGTTTTCGGAGGGCACGCCCTGACGCTGGTACCACCAGGCGCGGCGGCAATATTGAAACGTCCCCAGTTCAGACGCCCGTATCGTCCGCATCCGGCGGTTGCACCTCGGGCAGTTCGCCCACGTCTGGCAGGCGCGCCGCCAGCGACTGCATGGCTTCGCGCAGGCGCTGGTCGCGCAGGCTGATGGTCATGTCGCCGCGCGTGCGCTCGACGATGCCGCGCACCAGGTCGGTCTGGCGGCGCAGCCCGTTGGTGATGGCGTCGGGGTAATCAACCGTGATGAGCAGCGCGTAGATCTCGTCCATGCAGCCCAGCAGGCGCTCGGCCTCGGGCGAGTAGCCCAGGCGCAGCATGTCCAGCGTCTTTCGGCGCAGTTCGCCGGTCACCTCGGCCAGGCCGTTCAGGTAGGTGGCGTATTCGATGCCCAGCGCATCAGGCATGGGCAGCGGTTGGTTTTCGATCAGCGCCACGGTGACGCTGGCCTCGGCATATTCCTTGATGGCGTCCTGGGTGTAGCCCGCGAAAAACAGGTCGGGGAAGGCGGCCAGGTCGCTTTTGAGCGCGTCCACCAGCCCGCGCGCCTCGCGCAGGTGTTCGTGCGCCAGGTCGCCCTCCGAGCGGTGAATGGCGCGGATGGTCTGCGCGGCGTGGCGGGTGAGCGCGCGCGCCTGCACCAGGGCCTGGTCGCGGGCTTTGTTGCGCGCCTCGAAGGCCGCGTGCACCTGTTCCGATAATTCAGAAAAAAGATCCATGGATTTATCCGGTAAAAAAAGAGTTTCACCCGCCCGGTTTTTCGGGCGGGTGAATATTGCGAAATAGATCGGTGGCCAGGGCGTTGTCACCGGGGAGCTGGATGACGCCGTTGACGGCCTCGTAGCGCGCCAGGTTTTCGGCCAGCGCGCGCAGCAGCAGCTTGGTGGCCTGCGGCGACATCACCACGCGCGCCGCCACTTTGTTGTCCTGTCCGGGCAGCAATTGGGTAAAGTCAAAGACGAAATCGGCCAGCGAATGGCTGATGCGCACCACGTTGCTGTAAACGATGGCTAAATCGTCGGGCAATTCCATTGGCGGAAGGCCGCGCGCGTTTTGATCGCTCATGGTGGATGACCCTGGATTTAGAAGGGAATGTCTTCGTCGCCGCCGGCGGGCGCCATGGAGCCTTCTTCGCCGTACTCGCCGCCGCCGCTGCCGCCGCTTTCACTGCGCGGGGAGAGGAAGCGCACGGAGCTGGCCGAGATTTCAAAGGACGCGCCTTCGGTGCCGTCCTGGCGCTTCCAGACGCGCGGGCCGCCGGTCTTGGGATCGGGCGTCAGGCGGCCGTCCACCAGCACCAATAAGCCCTTTTTCAGATACTGGTTGGTGGTTTCGGCCTGCTTTCCCCATACCGAAACGCGGAACCAGGTGGTTTCTTTCACTTTTTGCCCATTGGCATCGGTGTACTGGCGGTCGGTGGCCACGTTGAAGGAGGTGACTGCCTGCCCGCTGGGGGTGTAGCGCATTTCGGGATCGCGTCCCAACCGGCCTACGATGGTGATGTGCTGATACATGCTGTTTTTCCTTTCTGCTAAAAGAAGGATGAAGGATAAGGGTTCAGGAAATGCTTTACGTTCAAGGGCATTTCATCCTGACAGAACAATTGTACAAGAAATTAACGCACAGGGCAACAGGTTTTTGACGGTCAATCTGGCAAAATCGGGTAAGTCATGCCGCCGTGCGGCGCCGCCAACACGCGCGCCTTGCCGGGGAAACGCCGGCGCGCGCGCTGGATGGCGGCCTGGGGATCGGGCATAAAGGTGACGAACGGCAGGTTGGGCTGCACGCTTTCCGGGATGGTGGGCGCGTAGAGCATCAAATCGGCGCGGCGCATGGCCTGCAGGGCAAAATACAGGAAGAATTTATCTTCCTCGCCCACGCCCTTGAGCTTGAGCTTTGAAACCAGGGGCAGCAGCAGCGGAGCCAGCACTTTGAGCGCGCCCCGCTTGAGCGGCAGTCCTTTTTCAGCCAGTCCAAACACACCCACGCCCTCATCGGCGCGCATCAGGATTAGCATTGAGCCGCCCGGGCGCACGGCGCGCACCGTGTTGGCCAGGGCTTTTACGCCCTGACGCATATCCTGATCCATGGGGTGCGAACCGGAGAGCAGCACATCGGCCATGTCCGGCACCGGCACGCCGTAGATGCTGGCGCTGATCTTCGCGCCGGCGCGGTGCGCGGCGATGGGGTCGCCGGCCACCACGGCCACCGGCTGCAGGCTGCTGTTGAGCACCGCGTTGATGATAAAAACCGGCGCTTTGAGTTTACGCGCGCCCTCTTCCAGGTCCTGGCGCATGGGGTTACGTTCGATGGGCTGCCCAACCATGTTGAAGGTGGACGGAGTACAGTTGAGACCGTGGTTGTGCGCAATGGTGGCGCGCCCGGCCACGCCGGGAATCAGGTTTTTGTAGCCGCCGCCGAAGCTGGCGATGATGTGCGGTTCGATGCAGCCGACCGAAACAATCAGGTCGGCCTCGGCCACGCTGCGGTTGATCAGCACCGGCGTGCCGCGGCTGGTGACGCCCAGGTCGCTCAGGCGGGCGGGGTCATCGCAGTCGTGATGCTCCCAGCGCAGGCGCGCGGCCCACTCGCCGCCCAGGCGCTGCGCCACCTCGTCATCTGCCATCTTGCGGTGCACGCCCAGCGCCGGCACCACCAGGATTTGATCGAGACTCGCGCCGCCGAGTTGCAACTCGGCCAGCACGGGCGGCAGCAGGCGGGCCACCGGGGTGGGGCGGCTGCCATCGTCAATGACCAATGCGATGCGCGCGCCGGGCCGAACCAGGTCGCGCAGGCGCGGCGAACCCAACGGCTCATTCAATGCCCGTTCGGTTTCAGCGGCAGCATCGGCCACGGGGGCGCGCGGCGAAGGCTCTAATGTCCCCATTAATTCCCAGTTTTCCGGCAGGGAAATGGACAGCGGGTTCCCTTTCCAGGGTATTTCGACGGTTTGTTTGGGCATGCGTTAATCTCCTGTTGGTGTTGATTCACGGATGGGGTGGAGGTTCAAACTGTCCCCGTAATTCACTTCAAATCGTAAGCCGCGGTTCTTTGTGCCGGTGCAAAAACGGGGAACAGGGCGGGGGGACGCGTTTGCGCGCGGCAAAGGCCGATCGGCGGGCAAAATGGGCGGCAGGGTTTGGGATGGGAAAAATCATGTGGAAATTTGGCCGAGCGCGGTGACGTCGCGCATCCAGCGCCCGGATAGAAAGCGGCGCAGCGCCAGGACGTACTTGATCACCTCTTCGGACATTACCATCAAGTATACCCAGTACACCGGCAGGCGCAACACAAAAACGCCCAGCAACGCCAGCGGCACGCCGACCGCCCACACGGTGCCAATGTCCACGATCAGCCCGAAGCGCGTGTCGCCGCCGCTGCGCAGCACGCCCACGATCAGCGTCATGTTGGAGACGCGCACCCACAGCGTGAAGCCCATCACCAGCAGGATGCGGCTGGCGTAGTCCAGCGCCTGGTCGGAAACGGCGTACAGCGTGAGCAGCGGCCCGCGCAGCAACAAAATCAGCCCGCCGACGGCCAGCGCAGTCAGGGTCGCCAGGGTGATCGTGCGGCGCGCGTACAGGAAGGCAGTCTCTTTTTCACCCGCGCCGATCTTGTTGCCGATGAGGATGCCGGTGGCATCGGAGATGCCGATGAAGATGACGAAGGCCATGCCCTCCAGGGTGGAGGCAATGTTGACGGCGGCGATTGATTCGGTGCCGATGCGCGCGTAGGCGAAGTTATAGACGGAGATGCCCAGCGACCAGAGCGTTTCGTTGACCGCCACCGGCATGGCCAGCCTGAGGAAGCCGGACAGGAAGTCGCGGCGCACGTCCAGCAGTTCACGCAGGCGCGCACCCGCGGGGGTTTTCAGGCGGTAGGCGGCGGTTACCAGCACGGCGCATTCCAGCGCGCGCGCCAGCAGCGTGGCCAGCGCCGCGCCCTGCACGCCCAGGGCCGGCAGGCCCAGCCTGCCGAAGATGAGCAGGTAGCTCAGACCGGTCTTGAAGGTGATGGCCAACACACTGGCCGCCATTGGCAGGCGCACGTTGCCCGTGGCGCGCAGCGTGGACGAGAAGCTGAACGATACAGCGGTGAGCAGGTAGCTCCAGCCGACGATGCGCAAATAACCTGTGCCCGTGGCGATCACGGCCGGGTCGGCGGTGTAGATGGCGAGCACCTGGCGGGGCAGCACCAGCGCCGCCAGCATGAACAGCAGCGCCGCGCCGGTATTGAGCAGCAGCGCCAGCCCCAGCACGCGCCGGATGCCGGGCAGGTCATTTTTGCCCCAGAACTGCGCCGAGAAGATGGCCGCGCCGCTGCTGACGCCGAACAGCATGAAGCTGAACAGGAAGAAAACCTGGTTGGCCAGCCCGACGGCCGCCACCGGCACTTCGCCCATCTGCCCCAGCATCATCACGTCGATGGCGTTCAGCGACGAGGAGATGCCGTTTTGAATGATGATCGGCAGCGCCAGGGTGAACAGAGCGCGCAGGTAGATGCGGTCAAATTGGAACGTGAAGATGCGGCGCATACGCAAGGATTATACCCTGCGCGCGCAATCGACCGGAAAAATGAGCCGGACCGGCCGCTATTTCAGCGACAACGCGTCGGCCAGCGGTTTGCCGTTGAGGCTGATTTCCACCGCGGTCACTTCGGGGAACTGGCCGGGGATCATCTCAAGCTGCGCCTGCACGCGCGGGCTGTCGCACTCGCCGCCCAGCAGCAGCGTGCCCTCCAGCGCGATCACCGCCGTGCCGTCACGGATTTCCGCGCTGACCAGGGTCAGATCCGACTGGTACAGCGCGTTGTACAGGCCCGACTCGCCGACGGTGCGCTCGCGGGCGTAGAGCAGCTTCTCGTAGGCATACTCCAGCGGGCCCTTGCCGAAGCCGATGGGGTATTCCACCGCGATGGCGCTGTCGCCGCAGCCCACCGGCGCGCCGCTGACGCCGTTATCTTCCAGGGCAATGTAATAGACCTTCACGGTGGCAAACGGCAGGCTGGTGGCGGTGGCGGTGGGTTCGGGGGGCAGCGGGGTGGGCGGCGGCAGCGTGGGGGTGGGCGTGGGCAGCGCGAATAGCGTGCCGCAACCCGAAAGCAGCACCGCGAGCAGCAGGAGAGCGGGAAAGAGACGGGATTTCATCCGTTGCCGCCTTTCTCCGGCGGCAGACCGGCGGCCGGATTTTGCTGCTGGCGCAGCAACTGCGCCGAGGCGCGCGTGTTTTCCTCCACCGCGATGAGCAGGTCGATGACTTCACCGCTGCCGAAGAGCACCAGCCCGCCCAGTGCGCCCCACAGCAGGGCTGCCAGCCCGGCCCAGATACCACCGCCCATCAGGGCGCGCGCGCCAAACATGGGACTGTTCAGCGGGTTGGCAAAAGTGTGCATCGAGAGAAACACGATCGACACGACTGCCATCACCACGCCGGCAACCACCGAAATGATCCCCAGCACCTTGAAGATTCTGCCAATGGTGCGCAAAGCGCCAAACCGTTTGTCCAGCATGGCTCCTCCTTTACGGGTAAATTTATTGTATCACCGCTGTAAACAGGAATTTTTTGAAGCGCACCAGCTTTATCATTAACATAAGACGTGCCTGATGGACTTTTTGATCCACAGGCACGGGCTGTAAGCACTTTCAGAAATTTTGGCGATTAAAGCGTCAAGCGGCGGGGTGAGGGGGGCACCCAGCCGCTTGACAAAGTTATGATACCTGATATTCACAAATCTTGCATTAAAAAATGTTAATAGATCTATTGCAATTCGGTTGCAGTTCAATGAACCGTTTGATAACAATAACTTCAGATTCAATTCTACAAACAAACCGGCCGCCGGTGAGCGCCCATCAGGCCTGGGCCGGCACGCTCACCAGTTGGCCGGCGAACGCTTCCAGTTCGGGCAGGCTCACATCCTCCACCTGGCCGGCGTCGCATTGCGCGGCGACCTCGGGGCGGATGGGCAGGCGCGCGGCCACCCGGCTGCCGGCCAGTTCGGCCACTTCGGCGGCGTGGCTGGGGCCGAAGATCTCATGCGGGCGGCCGGTATCCGGGCAGGTGTAAAAGCTCATGTTCTCGACGACGCCCAGGATGGGCACGTTGAGCTGCTGAAGCATGCGCACGCCCTTGCGCACCACCAGCGCGGCCAGCGCCTGCGGCGTGGTCACCAGCACCGCGCCGTTGAGGGGCAGGTTTTGCACCACGGTCAGGTTGGCGTCCGAGGTGCCCGGCGGCAGGTCAATCAGCAGCACGTCCAGGCGGCCCCACAGCACCTGCTCGTAGAACTGGCGGATGGTGCCGCTGACCACCGGCCCGCGCCACACCACGGCGGTATCTTCCTCGGGCACCAGCAGGTTGGTGGACATGACGCGGATGCCGGTGCGCGTGTTGGCCGGCAGCATGCCCATCTCCGAGCCGCGCACGCCGCCGGAAGGCAGCCCGAACAGCCTGGGAATGCTGGGACCGGTCAGGTCGGCGTCCAAAATGCCCACCTTTTTGCCCTGGCGCGCCAGCGTGACCGCCAGCGACGCGGTCACCAGCGACTTGCCCACCCCGCCCTTGCCGCTCATCACCGCGATGGTCTGGCCGATGCGCGAAAACTCGTTCAGTTTGGGCAGGCCGGGCGCGCCGTGCCCGAAGACGGCCTTGCGCTCTTCGTCGGTCATGGCGCCAAAGGTGAGTTCAACGCCGTGGATGCCGGGCAGCGCGGTCAGCACGGCATGCGCGTCGTTCTTCATGCGATCTTTCAGCGGGCAGCCTGGCGCGGTCAGCGCCAGCGTGAACGCCACCACCCCGTCCGGGTGAATTTGCAGGTCGCGCACCATATTCAGGTCCACGATGCTGCGGCCCAGTTCGGGGTCAATGACCTTTTTCAGGGCTTCCATCACTTCTGCTTCGGTTGGCATGCACAATCCTTAAAAATAATGGCTAACTGCGTGATCTCTGCGCGACCCGCGCGAACAGGACACTGATGAAATATAGCAAGATCAGCGGCGCCATGAGCAGCGTCATATTGACCGGGTCAACCGTGGGGGTGATCATGGCGGCGGCAACGGCGATGACCACCACGGCCACGCGCCAGCCTTTCAGCAGCGCGCCCGCCGAGACGATGTTGAGCCGCGCCAGGAAGTACACGATGATGGGGGTTTCAAAGCCAATGCCCAGCCAGAACATCATGCCGGTCACAAAGTTCAGATAATTGCCCAGGCGCAGCGTGGTGGTGACTTCCAGGAAGGTGGTCAAAAAGGGAACGGAAACCGGCAGCATCACAAAGTAGGCAAACGCCACGCCGCTGAGGAACAGCAGCGAGGCAATCACCACCACAAGCGGAGCGGTGCGGTTAAAGACCTTGCGCTCGTTTTCGTTGAGCGCGGGCAGCACGAAAGCCAGAATTTCATACAGGACAATCGGCAGGGCCAGGATCAAACCGCTGAGCAGCGAAACCCGCATGAACACGCCGACGGTCTCGGTCACTTCCAGCGCGATGAGTTTATCGGTGCCGCCCGCCGGGATGGCCAGCCAGTCGATCAGCACCTGGGCAAAGTAAAAGCTGCCGAAAGTGGTGACGAGCAGGCTGATCACGATCACCATCAGCCGCTTGCGCAGCTCGGTGATATGCTCCTGGATGCCCTCCCACAGCTCCCGCAGGGTGAGCGCCGACATATCATTCGGCGGAGCGGGCTTGCGCGCCTGGCTGGTGCCGGCGGGCACCGGTTGGCGCGCCGCGTTATTCATGGGCGGTGGTGGGTTGGACGGAATCTGCGTCAATGGGTTTTGACTGGGGGTCTGCGGTTTCATCCGCGTCCGCCTGGGGCGCGGCTTCGGTGGCCTGAGGCGCGGTTTCCTGCACCGGCGGCTGGATGCGGTTGGAATCGGCCGCTTTGAGGGTCGTGTCCATTTCCCTGGACCATTGATTCAACTGGTTGCTCATCTGTTGGAGCTCTTTTTGCGCCTCTTCCAGGCCAGACTCGCGCAGCAGTTCGTTGGGAATGTCCTGGGCCATGCGCCAGGCCTCGCGGGTGGCGCGCCAGAATTCTGACTGTGTTAAGGAACGAATTGTTCTGGCGACCCGCCTGGCCGTGCTGGCCATATCCTTCGGTCCCAGCACCAGGAAAATGATCACCAGAATTAATGCCAGTTCAGGCAGCCCGATTCCCAAAACTTCCATCGCGGTTTGGCTTTCGCGGTCAGTTTATTTTCTGGTCTCGTCGGGCGGATTACCCTCTTCAGAGTCATCCTTCTTTTGCAGGCCGTCGCGGAAGGCCTTGATGCTGCTGCCCAATTCGTTGGCGATCTTTACGATGCGTCCCGGCCCAAACAGCAGCAGGACGATCCCAAACACGATCAAAATCTCAGGCAAACCCGGTCTCCAAGGCATCGTTAAGCTCCTTCTTGTGAACAACTGATCTGAGGGGTGTTTACATGGATGCTGCGCCTTCCATTATAACATTCATTGAAACGCCGGGCGGATTCCCGCGCGGGTAGAGGTTTTTAATGATCGAATTCCTTCAGTTTTGTCGGTTAGCTTTCAGTTGGATTGCAAATTGCCGTCCCGCCGCACGCCAGCGGTAAGTGCGGTATAGTTGGCTCAGGCCGGTTCACGGTCAATATTGCACCCAGCCATATCACGATTTCAGCATGCCCATTGCAGCCGGACTGTATTACGCATACAGCGAGGGGGGAAACCAGGGGGCGGCCAGCACTTTGCAGCCGCCGGTGATTTTGATTCACGGCGCCGGCAGCAGCCACCTGGGCTGGCCGGCCGCGCTGCGCCGCCTGCCGGGCTGCCGCGTGTTGGCGCTGGATTTGCCCGGGCACGGGCGCTCGGCGGAGGTGGGGCTGCAAAGCCTGGACGCGGTGACCGAGCGGCTAGTCGATTTTTTGGAAGCGGTTGGGTTATACCAGGCGGTGTTCGTGGGGCATTCGCTGGGCGGCGCGGCCGCGCTCAGCCTGGCGGCGCGCCATCCCGGCCACGTAGCCGGGTTGGGGCTGATCGCTTCGGGCGCGTCCCTGGACGTGCCGGCCGGCCTGCTGCAGAGCCTGTCGTCGCCGGTGACGTATGAGATCGGGCTGCGGCAGATCGAAGCGCGCCTGGGGGGGCCGTCGACGCCGCCCGCGCTGCTCAAGCTGGCCGCGCACCTGATGCGCCAGACGCGCTCCAGCGTGCTGTATGCCGACTGGCTGGCCTGCGCAGCCTACGACCTGCGCGGGCAGGTGAGCGCCGTGCGCGCGCCGGCCTGGCTGGCCTGCGGCACCGAAGACCGCCTGACGCCGCTGGCGTTTTCGCACTTCCTGGCCGCCAACCTGCCGGATGCCGACCTGCAAATCCTCTCCGGCGCGGGGCACCTGGCGCACCTGGAACAGCCGGACGCGCTGGCCGCGGGGCTGCTGGCGTTTCTGCGCCGCAAGGGGTTGCTCGTGCCGCCGGGGTGAAACCCTGGCCAGGGTAAAAAAACAAACCTTGACGATTCGAGGCGCTTGGGGTATATTTGTTGACGCTTAACTGCCCTCGTAGCTCAAATGGATAGAGCGTTTGCTTGCGGAGCAAAAGGCTGCAGATTCGAGTTCTGCCGGGGGCACTAAACAGAACCTGTCCCGAACAACTTTCCGACAATGAGCAGTTTCTAGATCTGGTGCGTTTCGATCA
>CALMIB010000093.1 GCA_937863945.1 uncultured Longilinea sp. | reverse complement strand
TGGCTCTTTTGGAATTCACCTTGAACATTCCGCGCGATTCGGTGTCCGCATCGGCGAGCCAGAGGGGCAAATCGCTCCACGGATCGACGTGCTTCTTCAGCAAGAATTCATCCTCAACCCAGGTCAGCGTGGCATAGCGGTTGAGCGCCTTCCGGCCGGCATCCAGGAATTGCTTCATGGTGAGCGGCGCGGCCGGCCCGACGGCATTGAATATCCCGGCGGCGCGGCTTTCGGCCAGGCGAATGATCCACTCGGCCAGGTCGCGCACATCGATAAATTGCACCTCGCGTTCGGGGCGTCCCGGGGCAAGGATCTCACCGCCGCGCGCCAGACGGTGCGCCCAGTAGGTGAACCGGTCGCTCTGATCGTATGGGCCGGCCATCAGGCCGGGACGGATGATCAGCGAGCGGTCGGTCATCGCTTCTATCACCTCGCGCTCGCACAGCGCTTTCAATGGCCCGTAGGTATCGCCGTTTACTTCTTCTGTTTCCTGCGCCAGTTGCGATAGCGGCGAATCCTCGGACACACCTGGCTCGGATACGTCCGCATAAACGGATAGCGTCGAAATAAAAATATACTGGTCAACTTCACGGGCCAGCAGCCGGGCGGATTTTCGGACCAGGCGGGGAACATAACCGCTGGTATCAATCACTGCGTCCCAATGCCTACCCTCCAATTCCGCCAGGTCGCTATCACGGCTGCCGTAAAGCTTTTCCAGACCCGGGAAAATATTGGGGTTGGTGCGGCCGCGGTTGTAAAGGGTGATTTCATGTTCCCGGTCGGTTGCGGCATCGACGAGCGCTCGCCCAAGGAAAACCGTTCCGCCTAGAATGAGGATGCGCATGAAAAAATCCTTTCCCGCCGTTTGATGAGAAATCAGTGCTTATCTTGCCGGCTTACCCTTGATTATATAGTTGTTTAACCATTCGATGGTAAAAAAACGCCGCTTCGAGAAATTGAAGCGGCGTTTTGGTCTCTCAAGCCGCGATTTCTTCCACGGTGACAGTATCCATCATATCCCCCTGACGGATCGCATTGACGACGTCCATGCCGTTGACAACCTTGCCAAAAACGGTGTGTTTGCCGTTCAGGTGCGGTTGCGGCGAGTGCGTGATGAAAAACTGGCTGCCGTTGGTGTTGGGGCCGGCATTGGCCATCGAAATTACACCGGTTTCGTGAATCAGCGGGTTGTTCTTTACCTCGTCCTCAAAACGGTAGCCAGGGCCGCCCATGCCGGTTCCGGTCGGATCCCCGCCCTGGATGACAAAATTGTTGATCACGCGGTGGAACTTCACGCCGTCAAAAAAGCCTTCCCGGATCAGGAAGACAAAATTATTGACGGTCTTGGGCGCGTGTTTTGGATAAAGATCCAGTGTGATCAAGCCGCGAGACGTGTTCATGGAAACACGATAAATCTTGCTTGAATCAATGCTCATGACTGGCGCGGTCTTCCATTGTTTTTGGGACATTCCAGCTCCTTTTCTGACTATCCTTGCCGGATAAAATGCGGCATTTCAAATGGGATGAACAACGATAATTCGACAAATCCGGCGTACTCGCCGTCTTGATACCAGGGGGATTGATAGATCAACTTTTTCCTGCCTTTTTTTTCGATCGTATAGACATTGGGCTGCTGCGTTTCCATCATCCTCTTCAGCTTGCTGCGCGATGGCTCCGGATGGCAATCGAGCACATTCTGGCCGAGTAACTTCGAACCGCCGTCATCCGCAAGTACCTCAAGGGCCTGGTCATTCATATAGAGGATCGTGCCTTCCCGGTCACAGACCGTGATTGCTCCTGGAAATCCTTCAATCCATGCAGGATACTTCATTTTTGCTCCCTGGAACCAGAATAGTCCAATTATAGTCTCTTCTGGCAGCGGGTAAAGTAGGCTGTTGATCCGGATAGAGGTCAGGGCGTTATAATAGCGTGCATGGATGAATTGACGAAAACAATTCTGCTGACCGGCTTTGAACCGTTCGGCGGCAGCCAGACGAATCCTTCGCAACTTGTGGCGCTGGCTTTGGATGGAAAAACCATTGGACGCTGCCAGGTTAAATCAGTCGTCCTGCCGGTGGATCGCACAGGTGGGCCGCAGGCGCTGCTGGAAAAAATGGCGTTATACCATCCGAATGCGGTGATGTGCCTGGGTGAGGCCTCCCGGCGGGCGGTTGTTTCGGTGGAAAAGATCGCTGTCAACTGGATGGATTACCGTATTCCGGATAATCAGGGCGAACAGCTCTCTGACCTTCCGGTTGATCCGGAGGGCCCGGCTGCCTATTTTTCCACACTGCCGGTGCGCGAAATCTATGAGCAAATTCTGGCCCGAGGTATTCCGACGGAAATCTCCATGAGCGCAGGAGCGTTCCTGTGCAACCAGGTTTTCTACGCAGGGCTGCATTCCCTTGCGACCCGGGATCTGGCTGTTCCGATGGGATTCATTCATTTGCCGTCCCTGCCAGAGCAGGCATCCCGGGCCTTATCTCCCTATGCCTCGATGAGCTTTGAAACCAGCCTGCGGGCAGTTGAGATTGCCCTGGACGTGATTGAGAAAAGGATCTGATCCAGCCATGTTTGTTTTTCTCTCCAAATTGTTGCCGTTGTTTGTCTATCCGGTTGGTCTGGCTTGTTTGCTGCTGGCGGTTTCCCTGATTTTTAACCGGCACCGCCGCCTGCGCAATGCTCTGGTGGCAATTTCCCTGGCGATCTTATACCTGGCTTCCAATCGTTGGGTGGCTTACCATTTGGCGCAAACGCTGGAGTGGCAATACTTGCCACCGCAGGAATTTCCATCTGTGGAGGCGGTCGTTGTCCTGGGCGGTGGCACCGAATCGCGGCAATATCCCCGGCCGGCTGTGGAGGTCAACGCGGCCGGAGACCGGGTGCTGTATGCCGCGCAGTTATACCGCGAGGGCAAAGCGCCGGTGCTGCTGCTGAGCGGCGGGACGATCACCTGGCAGGACGGCGGTTCGGGCACGCCGGCGGAGGATATGGCTTCGATTCTGACCGCCATCGGCATTCCAGAATCAGCGCTGTGGTTGCAAAACCGCTCACAGAACACGCACGAGGACGCGGTGTATTCGGCTGAGATGCTCAAGACGGCCGGCATTCAAAAAGTGCTCCTGGTGACCTCAGCGGCGCATATGCCCCGGTCGGTGGCTCTGTTTGAGCACGAGGGCATCGAAGTGGTGCCCGCGCCGGTCGATTTCACCGTCACCCGCGAAGGGATGAGCAACCTGGCTTCTGCCGGTTGGCAGTCAACCTTGATTTCTTTCCTGCCCAACACCAGCAGCCTGGGATTAACCACCAATGTTATCAAGGAATACCTGGGGATATGGATGTACCGGCTGCAGGGATGGCTGTAGGCGATTACCTCATCCGGTAGATATCCACTGCCAGTGAATCCAGTTCTTGCGCGGTCAGAAAACCATCGGCGGCTGACACCGCGCCAATTTTATACGAGGCAAAAACCACCGCCTTTCGCAGCGATGCATACGCGTCGGCGGAATGCACGTAACCGTGCAGGAAACTCGCGAAGAGCGCGTCACCCGCGCCAATCGTGTTGACCACCGGGCGGGTTGTGACGGCAGGGATGCGCTCCATTTGCTGACCATCCCGCAAGCCCAACAAAGCGCCGTTTTTACCCATGCCAATGACGACGACTTCAGCCGGATAGCGGTTCCAGATGCGGCGCATCCACTCCTCAGGCGGTGAAGGCAATTTGTCATCGCTCATAAAGAGGATCGTCGCGGCCTGCATGAAATCGCGGTTATAGGCGTCGTCGAGATCGGCGATGGCATGCACATCCGTTGCCACCACTCGGCCGGCTTTATTCGCGCGTGCAAGCAGCGGCCGCGAAAAGTTGATGTTGCACAGGACGCAAATTTTCGCGTCATTGAGCGCCTGGTCGAACATCTCAGGCGGAAATGCCTGCTCCTGAATATCCTTGAGGTCGGTATGAATTTGACGGCGGCCGGTGCCGTCATACAGGATGACCGATTGGGCGGTTTGATCCAGTTGTGAAAGCACGTACTTCCACGGGATGTTGTCCTCGATCAGTTTGGTCCTGACCTGCTGGGCGGCGATGTCCTTGCCGATCAGGGACAGGAAGCGGACATTATCGCCGAGAACCGTAAGCGCTTTGGCCAGGTTGTACCCCACGCCTGAAACGCTGGAATTGACGCCAAAAAATGGGTACGTGACCGGGTAATACTCCAGCGGGAACTCGGTAATTCGCAGCGTCGTTTCAATATTGATCAGACCGGAAACCAGAATAGTATCTTTCATCTCGCCCCTGTTACATGTATCAGAACTGGGTTATGGGTTGGGGAGAAGCGCGCGTATGCGTTGGGCCAGGCGCGTGTTGCGTTGGCGCACCTGTTGATTTCTGACCGCGGTCGCGATAGCCTGCCGGCTGCCCACCAGGACGACCAGTTTTTTCGCGCGTGTCACGGCCGTATAAAGTAAATTGCGTTGCAGCATCCTGTAGTGTTGGGTTAACAATGGGATGATGACCACCGGAAATTCCGACCCCTGGGCTTTATGAATGCTGATGGCATAGGCATGCAACAGATCGTCCAACTGGGTGAGATCGTAGTCAACCGTGCGGCCGTCAAACATGACGCTCAGGGTTGGCCCATCCAGGTCGATCTTTTGTAGAGTGCCGATGTCGCCGTTGAAAACCTGGCGGTCGTAGTCGTTGCGAATTTGCATCACGCGGTCACCCACCCGGAAAATCCGGCTGCCGTGGCGCAGTTCAATTTTTCGCGGCGCCGGTGGGTTGAGAACGGCCTGCAAACGTTGGTTTAATTCGGTTACGCCGGCTTCGCCGCGGTGCATGGGCGAAAGCACCTGGATATCCTGGTGCGAATCGAAGCCGAATTTTTTGCTGACGCGCTCGGAAGCCAGGTCCACCACCCAGTCGGCGGTTTTGCGGGCATCCGTTTCAGCGAACAGGAAGAAATCCCGGGATTCTTTCGGAAATTCGGGCAATTCACCCTGGTTGATGCGATGCGCATTGAGAATGATAAAGCTGTCGTTTGCCTGGCGGTAAATGGTCACCAGCCGGGTGACGGGCAGGATGCCTGAATCGATGAGATCGCGCAGCACATTCCCGGGGCCGACGGAGGGCAACTGATCCACGTCGCCGATCAACACCAGGTGGGTGCCTTCGCCGACCGCTTCGATCAGGTGGTGCATCAGGTGGATGTCCACCATGGACATCTCATCGATGATGATTAAATCAGCATCCAGCGGATTTTGCGCGTTACGAGAAAATTGCTTGCCGGCGGCCGGCGCGTATTCCAGCAGGCGGTGGATGGTGCGCGCTTCCAGCCGGGTGGTTTCGCTCAAGCGCTTGGCTGCTCGGCCTGTTGGCGCAGCCAGCAGAACCGAATGTTTGGCCGCCAGAGTCAGTTCGATGATGTTGCGGGTGATGGTGCTCTTGCCGGTGCCGGGGCCGCCGGTGATAATGGACACCTTGCGGGTCAGGGCCGTATAGACTGCCGCCTTTTGTTCCGCGGAAAGCTGAATGGCTGAGAACTGATCAATCGCCTGGTCGACGGCTTCCTGCCCGGATTCAGTAAAACCCGCGATGCGGTCCGCCGTG
>CALMIB010000092.1 GCA_937863945.1 uncultured Longilinea sp. | reverse complement strand
TCTCCCCCGATACGATCATCCCGCAGCCGGGCAGTCCGCTGGCGTGGGATCGGTATGGGTACACGTACTCGAACCCGGTCAGGTATACTGATCCAAGTGGGCATATGGCGTGGGCGGGAGAAGGTGGGGATGATAAACCATTTGCGTTGGCAAGATTGTATAAACAAAGGATAAATGAAAAATATAACTGGGAGGTTTCTGGTGATTGGACGGTGAAGGAATTAAAAGAAGTCAGGCAAGCTGGTGGAGACATTGAAACATATATCGGTACGTATGGTGGAAACGGCCAACAATGGATCAGCGCATATCTGGGCGGGGTCACATTTGCCAAAGAACAGAGTGTAATGTACCCAATCCGGGCGCTGGACGGGGGATATACCTACCTTGAACTAAGCCTGAATGATGCCCTAAATGCAAGAGCGTTTGTTTTTCCCAGTAATCGGATCACGTTTCAAAACGCATATGTTATTGATCGTAGGGACGTCGTCCATGAACTTGGCCATACTCTGGATAACTGGTTAGGCGGGTCCAGTCTTTTGGAAGCTGCGATTTTTGGTGGTGGATGGGCGGATGCTCAAATTCAATTTTTGGGTGGACAACCTTATGGGTTGAGGTGTGCGGCAAAAACCCCATTCGAAGATGGTGCTTTCTTGCCAGAAAGGGATTATGGAAATCAGCATCAAGCGGATTTCTTTGCCCAACATTTTCGTTATCAGGTTTATGGGTATCCGGAAAATTATGATAGTCGTATGGCAGGTATGTGGATGGATGCATTTGTCGGCGTAACAGTTAATCTGCTACCGTAAAGGAATAGAAAAAATGATCAAGAATCGCTATCCATTTCTACTTTTATTATTTGTGATCGTTATTTCTGCCTGCACAAAGTTTCAACCTGGTGATGAGGTTTTTGATGTCGTTGTCAGCTCGGATTGTTCTGCACCATGTTGGCGTGAGATTACACCGGGGACCACTTCCTTTGACGAAGCCTGGGACATTGCCCAAAACATGGCACTGAAAGATTCTGCAACAAGCGACCCTGTTCCTGATAAAATCGATAAAGATATCTTGGATAGGAACTTTGTGATTGATTTCAATAAAGTTGGGGTTCTCATCACCCCTAATTCGCAGGGCATCATTAATGAGATCGGCTTTACGTTCCATCGCCAATACTGGGATGAACCAAAATTGAGCGACTTAATAAAGGTCTATGGAAATCCTGTCAGCGTTGATATGTGCCACGAAGAGATAGAAATTCGACGAGTAGTAGTGTGGATCCGTTATCCTAACGTATACTTGATGTTTTCCCAAAAATTACCTGTCGAGGGAGATTCATTCGCGGTGCATGTGCAAAAGGACACCAGAATTGAGAACATCACATTTACATCGCCTGACGTTGACGTACCAATCCATGATTTTATGTTTCCTTGGATTGATTATGGCGATTTCACCATCATACCCGCTGAGCGGAATCCATTATCAACATGTCCAGATTCGTAAAATATGCTCAATGATCGTCGATTTTATGAAGGCAACGCCTTTTTTTACGGTGGTCACCTGCCAGCGCGTAGATACCGTCTAGAAAGTCAAGAGGTAAAAGCCGGTTGCATCAGGTAAATGGGATCGAAGTATGAGGGACTGTGATGATCGCGGGGAGCGCGATTTTCTGTTATGATGGCAACGGGAATCAGATTCAGAAATTGGATGGCAGCACCACCAGCTACGCGTATGACGCCGGGAACCGCATGACCGCGGTGAGCGGGGCGATCAGTGCCACGTTTGTTTATGATGGCGATGGTCGCAATCTTTGCACCCCGGTGCAATTCGGGGGGAGCGCAAGCGAGAGGGGTAAACGCGTGAAGTGCGTGGTGGGCGGCGTGACGACGACCTGCATCGGCAACTACTTCGAACTCTTTCAGGGCAGGTCGCTTCTCTTCACCCACAACCCCAACTGGCCCTCGTTCTCCGCGGCCAGCCACAGGTTGCCGTCCGCGTCCAGCGTGGCGGCGCGGACGGTGAGGGCTTGGATGGGGGTGAAGTTGCCCCCGGCGTCAAAAAATCCGACCTGATCGGGCGTGACCAGCCAGAGCGTGCCGCTTGGGTCGAAGAGCAGGCGCTGCCGGGGCGGCTGCTGTGACGAACCAAAGCTCTCCCAGCCGCCGCTGGCGGACTGGCGGAAGCGCGCCACCTGCTGCCCGCAGCCGGCGGCGGTGCAGACCTGGATCAGTGGCCAGGGGGCGCCGGCGTCGTCGAGCGGGAAGTCGATAAAATCGGCGTAGGTGGTGCGGTCGGGCGGCAGCGGCAGCGCGGATTGTTCGAGCCATTCGCCCGCGGCGGCGTCGAACTTCCACAGCGTGCCGCCGTACAGCCCCACCCACAGCGAGCCGTCCGGGGCGGCGGCCAGCGCGGAGATACAGGCGGGCGCGATGGGCAGGCCGGCATCCGTCCAGCGGTTATCCTTAAAGCGGCGCAACCATCCCTGCCCGGTGGGACCGGCGGCGGTGCGGTCGCACGAGCCGGCCCAGGCGGAATCGGGGCCGAGCGCCAACAGCAGATCGGTGCTGACGCCGGCCTTCCAGGGCAGTTCGATGCCCATCTCGAAGGGGGTGAAGACGCGCCAGCGCGATCCGTCGAAGCGGCGCAGGTCGGCGGCAGTGGCCAGCCAGACAGCGCCATCGGCGGCGGATTGGAATTTGAGCGGGGCGGCAGGCGGCAGGAGCGGCGTCCAGCCCAGCCCTTCGGCGTAAGCGCTCCAGTTCGTGCCGTCCCAGGCGGAGACGTACGAGCCGGTGGCGTCCAGTTCCCAGGCGCGGCCGGCGGAATCGACGCCCAGCGGCGGCGCGGCAAAGCGCACGCGGGCGGCCTGGCCGCTGGCCGGGTCGAACTGTACGGCGTCGTTGGGGCCCGAGAGCCAGAAGCGGCCGCCGGAGAGCGGGGTGAGCGTAGTGAGCAGGCCGGGGAAGAGCTGCGCGTCGAAGCCG
>CALMIB010000091.1 GCA_937863945.1 uncultured Longilinea sp. | reverse complement strand
GGCATGATCGATTCGGGCGGCGCGCGCATCCAGGAAGGCGTGCTCAGCCTGGGCGGTTACGCCGAGATCTTCAAGCGCAATTCACAGTATTCCGGCATCGTCCCGCAAATCAGCCTGATTCTGGGCCCGTGCGCCGGCGGCGCGGCCTATTCGCCCGCGTTGACCGACATGATCATCATGGTCGAAAAGCAGTCCTACATGTTCCTCACCGGCCCCGAGGTGATCAAATCGGTCACCGGCGAGGTGGTGGACTTTGAAAGCCTGGGCGGCGCGCAGACGCACCATTGCGTCAGCGGCCTGTCCACCCTGACCTCCGACAGCGAGAAGAACGCCCTGGCGCTCACCCGCCGCGTGCTCTCCTACCTGCCGGCCAACAACGTCGAAAATCCGCCGGCTGTTCCCTGCGATGACGACCCCAACCGCATGGACGAGGAACTCAATCACCTGGTGCCGGTCGATCCGTCCCTGCCCTATTCGATGCACGAAGCCATCCAGCACATCGTCGATGCCGGCTCCTTCCTCGAATTGCAGGCCGGTTTTGCCCGCAATGCCATCGTTGGGCTGGCCCGCATGGGCGGCATGAGCGTGGGCATCATCTCGCAGGAGCCCAGCGTGATGGCCGGCTCGATCGACCTGGACGCCGCCGATAAAATCACCCGCTTCGTGCGCTTTTGCGATTCGTTCAACATTCCGCTGGTCACCTTCGTCGATTCGCCCGGCTTCCTGCCCGGCGTCGACCAGGAACACCGCGGCATCATCCGCCACGGCGCCAAGGTGCTGTATGCCTACTCCGAGGCCAGCGTGCCCAAAATCAGCATCGTCACGCGCAAGGCCTACGGCGGCGCGTACGTGGTGATGAGCAGCAAATACCTCGGCACCGATATCAACTTCGCCTGGCCCAGCGCTGAAATCGCCGTGATGGGCCCCGAAGGCGCGGCCAACATCCTTTACCGCAAACAGATCGATTCCGCCGCCGACCCGGCCGCCGAGCGCTCGCGCCTGACCGAGGAGTACCGCCAGAAATTCCTCAATCCCTACGCTGCCGCCTCCAGGGGTTACGTGGATGACGTGATTGAGCCGCGCGAAACCCGCGCCCGCGTGATCGCCGCGCTGCTGGCCCTGCGCGACAAGAGCATCGCCGCCCTGGCGCGCAAGCACGGCAACATGCCGGTCTAAGACGGAGGTGGGCTGAATATGTCCAATATGACTGCTGGGTTATTGATCACCCTCATCGGCATGGGCCTGGTATTCATCGCGCTCCTGCTGCTGTGGGGGCTGATGGACGGCATGGTGCGCCTCACCAACCGGTTCTTCCCCGACCGCGAAGAATCCGGCGCCGGTGAAGACGAAGATAGCGGCGAGGAACCTGCCGCGCCCGCGCCGCTGGAGCTTTCCGATGAAGCGCTGCGCCAGCAGGCGGCCGCCGCGGCCGTAGCCGTCAGCCTGTCGCAAAAGCCGCTTGCGCGCGCCGCTGCCGTTGCCGTTGCCGCTGCCCTGGCAGTGCAAGCGCGCCAGAAATCGCTGGCAGCCTCTCCGCAATCCGGGTCGGCCAGCGCCTGGCAATCCGTTCACCGCGCCAACCGGCTATTGCAACGTCTGAACCTGTTCAACCGCAAATCCACAAGGAATTAACCCCATGATCATTCGCGTAAAAATCCAGGACAAAGAATACGAAGTTGAAATTGCCGACCTGAACGGTCGCCCGGTGTTGGCAACGGTGGAAGGTCAAACCTTTGAAGTCTGGCCGGATGAACAATTCGCGGCTGCCCCGGCGGCTGCCGCCGCGCCCGCCCGCCCCGTGATCGAAAAGCCCGCCCCCTGCCCACCTGCTCCCTGCCCACCTGCTCCCTACCCGCCTGCCGCCACCACCGGCAACGGCGGCGCGCCTTCGGCCAACGCCATCACCGCCCCCATTCCGGGCGTCATTGTGGCGATCGCGGTCAAAGAAGGCCAGAGCGTTGCCTCGGGCGAGGAACTGTGCACCCTGGAAGCCATGAAGATGAAAAATGCCATCCGCGCTTCGCGCGCCGGCAAGATTGCCGCCGTCAAAGTGGCCGTCGGCGATCATGTCCGCCACGGTCAGGTGCTGGTGGAATTCAGCGAATAACAGGGAGCCGGAATGGACTTTACCCAGGTCATTCAATTCCTCACCAAAGGGTTTGCCAGCTTCACCTGGGCCGACGGCGTGATGATTGCGATCGGCTGCCTGCTCATCTACCTGGCTGTCGCCAGGGAAATCGAACCCGTGCTGCTGCTGCCCATCGGCGTTGGCTGCGTGTTCGCCAACCTGGGCATGTCGGCTTACCAGGAAGAGGGCTGGCTCAAGGTCATCTATGATGCCGGCATCAAGACCGAGTTGTTCCCGCTGCTCATCTTCGTCGGCGTTGGCGCCATGATCGACTTCCGCCCGCTGCTGGCCATGCCCAAAATGGCCATCCTCGGCGCGGCCGGCCAGTTCGGCATCTATGCCACGCTGCTGCTGGCGCTTGCGCTGGGCTTCAGCATGCCCGAAGCCGCCTCCATCGGCGTCATCGGCGCCATCGACGGCCCCACCGCCATCTTTGTCACCACCAAGCTGGCGCCTGAAATGCTCGGTCCGGTCGCCGTGGCAGCGTATTCCTACATGAGCCTGGTCCCCATCATCCAGCCGCCCATCATGAGGCTGCTCACCACCCGGCGCGAACGCCTGATCAAGATGGATTACGCGCCCATCCCGGTTTCCAAAATCGCCGTGGTGATCTTCCCGGTGGTGGTGACGGTGATCATCAGCCTGATCGCCCCGGATGCCGCTCCGCTGATTGCCTCACTGATGCTGGGCAACCTGATCAAGGAATCCGGCGTGGTCGACCGGCTGAACAAGGCCGTGCAGAACGAAATCATCAACGTGTCCACCCTGTTCCTCGGCCTGGCCATCGGCGCGACCATGACTTCCGAGGCGTTCCTCTTCAATCCTGCCGCGCCGGCCGGCGAACAGTTCCAGGTCCAGACGCTGATGATCCTCGGCCTGGGTTTGCTGGCCTTCGTCATCGACACCATCGCCGGGTTGGGCTTCGGCAAACTGATGTGTGTGCTGAGCGGCAATAAAATCAACCCGCTCATCGGCGCGTGCGGCATCAGCGCCTTCCCCATGGCCGGCCGCCTGGCCGCCAAAATGGCGCAGGAAGAGGATTATTCCAACTTCATCCTCATGCACGCCATGGGCGCCAACACCGCCGGTCAGCTTGGCAGCGTCATCGCCGGCGGCCTGCTGCTGGCGCTGGTCAAAGGCCTCAGTTTCTAGTTTTTACCGGTCTAAGTACCAACGGCGACCAGACAGGCCGCCGTTTGTATTTCCCCCCGGAAAGGACAGGATTGCCAGGCCGGTGTCAGCGTCCTGCGGATCCAACTCTGCCTGAGAAAAATCGCGCCACCGGTTGCATTAAGAAAAAACGGTGTTCCGGCCCAATGGACCTGAACACCGCCGGATTTATTAACATTTGTCTTACAACTGCCGCTCTTCGTTCAGCGCGGAAGCGGGCGCGTCTTCTCCGGCTCGTCCACGTCCAGCCGGTAGCCCACCCCGCGCACGGTTTTAATATACCGCGGGTGGCGCGGATCGTCTTCCACGGCCTGGCGCAGCCAGGAGACATGCACGTCCAGCGTGCGCGTGTCGCCGGTGTAATTCGTGTCCCACACCATGCTGAACAGCTTTTCGCGCTCGATCACCACGCCGCGCTGTTCCATAAGGATTTTCAACAGGATCACCAGGCGCGGGGTCAGGCTGGACTGGCGTCCGCCGCAGCGCACCCAGCGCTGGTCCACATCCAGGCTGATCGGCCCGGCGCGCATCACCGAACGCTGTTCAATGGGCAGCAAGGGCTTGATGCGATTGAGCAGTTTTTGCAGCGTGAACGGCAGAAACAGCACCACATTGGCATCCATTTTTTCGGCCGGTTCGGCTTTTTCATCCAAAATCAACACAATCGGCAGGGAGGGAGCTTCCTGGCGCAGGCTCATGCAGATGCGTTTTCCGCTGGTGCGCATGGTAGCCGCGTTGACCACCACCAGGTCGGGGCGGCTTTCCTGCAGGCGCGTCAACGCGGCGCTGCCGCTGGCAAAGGTTTCAACCTGGAACCCTTTTTTGGTTAAGCCGGCGACAAAAGACGGACCGTCATTGCGCTTGCCTTCGATGAGTAGAATTTTGGCTGTCATGGGCATCATCACCACCGGTTTTGAAAATGGATTTGGTTTTCACAACCATGCTCGAAAACGTATAAAGTGCAAACCGCCGGATGGTCTTGCTCCTCCGGCGTTTTGAGTCGGCAGATAATTATTCAAAATGTCCGAATCACCCTGAGAAAAAAAGACTCCGCTGCCATGATGCCCCCTGGATGAACGCTGGCAAAGAAGGGGGGAATTGCACAAAACACGGTGTTCAGGTTCACATATTATACCTTAACTTAAAAAGTGAAAAGCGGATTTTCCTCTTAAAAAATGTTAATATTTATTCTTTTCTTTTTAAGATAGTTCCTGGCATGCTGAGGCTCGGGATTGTTTTTGGTTGCATCCCTTCCACCGCCGTGTTAGAATAATGATACGCTTTACCCGTAG